>DATHAV010000475.1:0-6902 GCA_035296505.1 Pseudoxanthomonas sp. | reverse complement strand
CCGAGCGCGTCCAGCCGCGGTCCGGTCGCCTGGGATCAAAGCTCCAAACGTTGCCGTCGCGATCGGCTTGATGGTTGATGCGGTGCCGTTCGATCCAAGCCACCGCCCGGTCCGCGCCCCACGCACCGATGCCGGCGCCGGCGAGGCCGGTGAGCACCATGCCCGGACCGGATTCCACGCCCGCCAGCGTGCCGAGCTTGGCGCCCACCACCGCACCGGTCCAACCGCCGATGTTGCGGGCGCCGAAGTGCATGACTTGCGATTGCGCTCCTTCGGCGTTGCCTTGCCCGTACAGCCTGGCGGCTTCGCGGCCGGTGTTGGCCGCATCGACGGCGGTCGCAGCGGCGCCGGCCACGGCACCGCCTCCGGCAAGAGCGGGATGCAGGCCGGCCTGGGCGGTCAGGCCGCCCTCGCGCACGGAGGCGGTGCGCAAGTGGCGCACCTCGTCGATGTCGGCGGGCGTGGCGTCGCGGCCCGGCCGCCGCTGATTGGCCTCGATGTTGTCGAAGCTTCGGATGTGCTCCCGCCATTCCCGCGGCGACAGCGGGCGGCTGCGCTCGGCTTCGATGGCCGCGCGGGCTCCGGGCGCGTGCCGCCACTGTCCATCGGGCTGGAGCCGGTTCTCGTAGAGCACCCGGCCGTCGCGGCTGTGGATCACCACGCGGTCGGCCAGCTTCTCCGCTTCGATGGCCTCGACCGTCCTCAGGACGTTGGCATAGGCCATGTCGTGCACGTCGTGGGGAACCGTGCGGCCGACGCCTTGCCGGGCCTTCTGCTCTTCGTATCGTCCGACCACGCCCTGCCAGCTGGATCGCTCGTTGACGGCGACGACCCGCACCTCGGTCGTGTAGCCCCGTTGCCGGTAGTCGTCGAACCAAGGTTTCATGCCATCGGGCGAAGCCATCAGGCTTTCGATCATCACGTTGTAGCGATGCGCCTTGGCATGGTCCTCGACCATGCCCGCCCAGCGCTTGGCATCGGCGTACGTGTGGTTGGAGGCGGTCTTATCGCTGGCCTCCATCAATTCATCGTATTCTGGGTGAAACTCGCGCAAGGCATCCACGTTCGCTTGCAAAACCCCGCCGCGGGACGCAAGTTCCGCTTCGATATGTCCAATTGATGTGCTCTTGCCAGCACCCGGCTGCCCACCGACAACCACCATCGTGGGCTTGTCAGACGGTTGAAGGCCCGGAGTGTCTTCGAGAAGTGCCGGAAGAATTTCCTCTTGGAACAAGTGTCTGCTTTGTTCCGGAGTGAGCTTGTGCTTGTCGCGATCATCCATGACGCTTCTCCCATTCCGCCAAGCGGCGCAGCGCTTCTTCCTTCATTATCCTGAAAGGGCGTAACGGCTCGATCAGCATGGAGAATTTTCGATACGACTCTTCCATGGCGGGAAGATCATCAGGACTTGGCTTGCCTATCCCGAGAAGGATTTTGGACGCTGCGTTTGACACTGCTTTTGATTCTTCCGTTCGGCGGCCAAATTTCTGGTATTGATCAGTAGTCCATCCATTTCTTTCACCTCGCCAAGATTCAATGATGGATTGCAGCATCTCATAAACCCAGACGCGATCGACATCGCGGCCACCGAACTCCTGGCGCACCCATTGTTCGGCTTCCGCCAACTGCTCGGGCGTCATTCCGAAAGCATCGCGAATCTGCTCCACGGAAGGCTTACCGTCGGTCTCGCGGCTCAACTCCAGGAGCCGATCCCAATAGTCGTCTTCCGTGGCGGGAGGTGCTTTCATGGCGTGAGTTCCATCGGGAAGAGGCGCGTCGCTGGAGGTGTTGGCGGCGGCGGGATGCGCCATCGTAACCGGCTTCGGCAGGTCCGGCTTTCGCTTTTCCTGCACCGGCAGCCCGCCAGGCGGTAGTGCGCCCAGCTCATGCGCGGTGCGCGCGTTGATGATGGCCAGATCACGCAAGAGCTGAAGATCGCGCATCGGATCGCCTTTATGATTGTTCATATTCGGCTTGTCGTTCATGGCTTAGGGACAAAAAACGCAGCCATGATCTGTCTGTCCATGAAGCATGTGGATCGACGCATTCTTGGGGTTCCTCTCCTGCTCAAACCACTCGAAGGAACGGTGCAGCCACTGCATCACAATAGCGCGAATCGTAACGCCATGACTGACGATAACAACTTGGTTGATCCCTTTCTTTTCGTAGTCTCGGTGGAAAGTGCCGAAAGCTTGGTGAACACGAACTGCGACATCAAACCGGCTCTCTCCCAATGGCATTCTCGCCCAGAATCGACCTTCAAATTCGAGCTGCTTGTTGTAGTGAGCCGTCTCCAACGGGAACCGTGTCGGTAGCTCATCTTCTGGAATTCCATCGAAAAGACCGAACTGCTGCTCCACAAGATTGATGTGCTCTTTCCTGTCGAATAAAAACTTACTCTCGTGCTCACTTCCAGCGTGTTCCGAGGCGGCATTGATTCCACGAATGACTTCATCCGCCGTCTGCCGCGTTCGCGCGTAGGGGGACACCCAGAATCGGGTGCGTATCGGGCTTGTTGTTCTCCAGGAAGTATCGTCCGAGCCACTCGCCGGAAGCGTAAGCACTGCCGGCCAACCCTCGCCAGCAGGTCATTGGGATCGATCAGAATCTTTAATGGAAATCCCGGCGATCGAGGCGTCAATTCGCCGCCGGATACCGTTCCGTCAACGCGTGCCCGACGCGGCGGAACAGCGAATCGTCCATGGCGCCGCGCACGCGCCGCTTTAGCAGGAAACCTGGAGATTTACAGTTGTCGACGATGACCTCGGCCCGCCTGCCTTCGTCGGTCCGTTCGACGAACCAGCCCGGCAAGGCGAGCACCGGGACCACGGGCACCGGGTCGCCCGCGGCTTTGGAAAGGAAGTTCGCCAGCCACTGCGCCTGGCGCTGCGCCTGTTCGATGGGTTTCGTCTCCACGAGTCGTTCTTTCCCCGGCTGGGAATAGCTTAGCGAACGGCCGTCGTAGACCACCTTGGCCGAATCGCGGCCCTTGCCCTTCTTGCGCGACTTGGTCTATCGCGAACACCGCATTGGGCGCGACCACGATATGGTCGATGTTGAAGCCGTCGGCCGGAAAATCGTGGAAGGCCATGCAGCCTTCGGCCATCAGCGGCAGCAGGTTCTGGGCCACCGCGATCTCCGCTTCCAAGCCCTGCTTGTAGCGGCGGCGCAGCTTGCCGTGCTTGATGAAGGCACGGGCCGCCCAGCCGATCATCGCCAGGGCCAAGACCAGGAACAGCCAGTCGCTTGTGGTCCAGGAAAGGGCTTCGCCGCCGCGCCCCAGATGGGCGATGGCCCACGCCGCCAGCACGACCGGACCGGTGAGCATCCCCATCAACGCCGCCTCGTCCATCTTCGCGTCGTGGGCAGCCATGGCCGTGCGCAGGCTGTCCCCAGGAAGATTGAGCACCTTGAAGTTGAGCGGCGAGCGACGACCGTGGCGGTCGAGGAAGTGGCGCCAGGCGAGCAGGAAGCCCAACAGCACCAAGGAGGGAAGGAGCGCAGCCAATAGCAGGAGGATGTAAGACGTAGGTCGGACCTTATAGCGGTAAGCGCAAGTCGAACAAAGGTTACCGCCGCACCGATGAGACGTTTCCCGAGCGCCACCCGCATCGGATGACAGTGGTTCCTGATTAAACCTTCCGAGGAATCGGGTGGTGCAACCTGATCGTTTTCATCTTTGTAGTGGCTCCATCAGCATGGACCAGAAGTGCTCCGCGGCGCCTTCCAGGCCTAGCTTCTCGTCCCTGTCGCCATGCATGGACAGTCCTGAGTCCATATGGAGATGCTGGTCGTCATGCTCAACGTTAAGCATTCCGTTCGAGGAATTGCTGCGGGTTAGATCCTGCGAATGATTGATTCCCCTGCCGAACGCGCTTCCCAGGGAAATCCTGCACTGCGCCCTGCTCTGGCCTTCCTGGTAGATGACTGCCGTGAAAGTGTTTGCATCGCCTTGCGAAAGCGCCAAGCGGGAGGCAGTGCGATAGGTGTTCAGAAGCTCTTGCAGTGCGGTCATGCCAATGTGCTCACTGTGTAAGTCGTTGGTGCCGGTGGCCGGATCACGCGGTGATTTTGTCATGAGGGTGCTGCGGCGGCCTCGTCAGGGCTCTACAAGCGCCGTCGGCCGATGGAGTCGTCCGGATCGCTCTTCAGCCAAGCTGATTCAGCGTGGCAAGGCAGAATCCCGACGCGAGAGCGTTCGTCAAAGGTGTTTGCCATGATCCTCCATCCACGCCGGCACGTCGCGTTGCGCATGCAGCACGCGCCAGACATCCAGTTGCCGATCGCGCTCGATGTAGAAGATCAGGTAGGGAAAGTCGTGAATTGGCCAGAACCGCATCCCTTCCAGTTTCAAGGTCATCGCGTGACGCAGTGAACCGCTGCCCGGGTGCCGCGAGATCTGGTCGATGCCGGCTTCGACCGCGGCAAGAAATTTTTCGCCCAATGCGATGCCGCCCTGAGTGGCATACCAGTACGCTGCCTCTGCGGCATCCCGTTCGGCGGCTTTGCGCCACAGGACGGGCTTCACCCGGTGGTGCGCCCGTGCAGTTCTTCACGCATGCGCCGGAAGGTGTCCGGGGTCACCGGCTCGCCCGGCCCGGAGTCGGCGCCTTCCAGCAGCAGGCCCCTGAGCTTTTCCACGTCGCGCTGCCTGCGAACCAGGTCGCGCAGGTACTCGCTGCTGGACCCGTAGCCGTGTTCGCTGACCTGCGCGTCGATGAAGTGTTTCAGTTCGTCGGGCAGGGAAATGTTCATGGTAGCCATGACGCGCCTCTTGGCAAAAATTGCCATAGCAGTCTGACCCGACCGAACGATCGTTGCAAGCCAGCAGGCCCGAGAGTGTTGGAAAAAACGATGAGCGGGCAAAAACCTGCTGTCCCCCCGCATTCTTGTTTCGATATCCTGCGGGAACCATGGCCGCAGTCAGAGTGTGGCTAACACCCGCCTTTGGGCATCTTTCCTCCAGGGTGGTGGGTCTTCTTCAGCAGCACAGGGCGGACCCTGGCCCACCGGATGGCCGTTGCGTCCGCCGGTGAGCTGAAACGCGTCCTACCTTCTGCCCGCGAAGGGCAGCCACCACGTCCTTCAGGCACCTTCCCCGCGAGGGGAAGGGTTCTTTGCCAGGCATTGCACCGTGGCGGGGGCGGGTGCTTCCTCGCTGGGCTCCGGCCGCTGCGAGCCGCTGCAGTCAGGTCCGCTCGCTCGCGATCCAGCGGTCGATCTTCGCCTCCAGCACGTCCAGCGGGACCGAGCCGTCCTTCAGCACCTCGGCGTGGAATTCGCGGATGTCAAAGCTCTTGCCCAGGGCCTGTTCGGCGCGCGCCCGCAGTTCCTGGATCTTGAGTTCGCCGATCTTGTACGCCAGCGCCTGGCCGGGCCAGGCGATGTAGCGCTCGGCTTCGGCGGTGGCCTGGGTCTCGCTTTCGGCCGAGTTCTCGAGCATGTACTCGATCACCTGTTCGCGGGTCCAGCCCTTGCTGTGCAGGCCGGTGTCGGTGACCAGGCGGATGGCGCGCCACAGCTCGTTCTGCAGGTACCCGAAGTAGTCGTACGGCGACTCGTACACGCCCAGCGACTTGCCCAGCGATTCGGCGTACAGGCCCCAGCCCTCGATGAACGCAGTCTCGCCGCCGAAGCGCCGGAACGCGGGCACGTTCTCGAGCTCCTGCTGCAGGGCGATCTGGAAATGGTGCCCGGGGATCGCCTCGTGCAGGAACAGGTCCTCCGCGTCCCAGGTCTTGCGGGTGGGCAGGTCGTAGGTGTTGACGTAGAACACGCCCGGGCGGCTGCCGTCCTCGCTGGGGCGCCGGTATTCGCCGCCGGCCGCCGACTTGGCCCGGAACGCCTCCACCGGCCGGATCTCGAACGGCGCGCGCGGGGTCAGGGAGAACTGCTCGGGGATGCGCGCGTTGATGCGGGCCTCGATGGCGCGGTAATGCTTCAGCAGGCTTTCTTCGTCCTTGAAGCCGAAGCGCGGGTCGGTCTGCATGAACTCGAAGAAGTCCTGCAGCGAGCCGGTGAACCCGGTCTGCGCCATCAGCTTGCGGATCTCGCCGTGGATGCGGGCCACTTCGTCCAGGCCCAACTGGTGGATCTGCGCCGGGCTCATGTCGGTGGTGGTGCTGTTGCGCGCGTTGTAGGCGTACCACTGCTTGCCATTGGGCAGCGCCTCGAGCGCGACCGTGCTGCGCGTCGCCGGCAGGTATTGGTCCCTGATGAAGTCGCGCAGCTCGCGGTAGGCCGGCATCAGCTCATCGGCGATCATGGTGCGGTAGGCCTGGGTGATGCGCTGCTTCTCGGCCGGGGCGAATTCGGCCGGCAGCGCCTTGATCGGGCCCCAGAACAGCGTGTCCTCGGGGTTGTCCTTGATCAGCGCGTCCAGCTGCGGGACGACCTTCTCCATCAGCGCGCGGGGCTGCACCACGCCGGCCTCGATCCCGGCCCGCATGTTGGCGATCTCGGTGCCGAACAGCTGCGGCAGCCTGTTGCCGCGCGCCAGCCAGTTGTCGTAGTCCTTGACCGTCTTGAACGGCTGCGCGCTGGTGCCGGACCCCAGCATCACCGCATAGCTGGCGATGCTGGACATCTGGTTGATCGGCATCATCCAGCCGGGGAACCGCTCGCCTTCCAGCGCATTTTTCGCGTCGCGCACGAAGATCTCGTAGCTCAGCAGGTCCTGCCCGGCGAGCCCGTCGCTGCCGACCGCTTCGATGGTCTTGAGCCAGCGTTCGGTGAATTCGCGCTGTTGGCGCCGGTACTGCGCCGAGCCTGAGTCCGGCAGCTGGTCGTTGTAGCGCGGATCGCCCTGGAACGTGGCCTGCACCGGGTTGAGCTTGAGCTGTTCTTCCCAGTACTGGTGGTAGAGCGCCGTTAGCCGCGCGGCGGACGAGACCGCCTGCTGC
>DATHAV010000474.1:0-4289 GCA_035296505.1 Pseudoxanthomonas sp. | reverse complement strand
GTCCAGCAGTTCGCGGTGGCTGCGCTCGTCGCCGCTCAACCGCGCGCGCACGGCGTGGGCGATCGCGTAGAACAGGTCGTCGATGCGCGCCCGGTGGACCAGGTCGATCTGGCCGAGCGCGTACAGCGACAGGCCCTCGCTGTGGTGGTGCTGGGCATCGTGGAACAGCTCCACCGCCGGGCGCGAGTCGAGTTCGCCGTGGAGCTCGCGCAGGTGGCGGATCACCGCCGGCTCGTCGTCGTGCGCCGGAGGCACGCCGCCCTCCGGCGCCCGCTCCACTTCGGACACGTTGGCCACCAGCACCGCATGGTGCGCGGTCATCGCCCGGCCGCATTCGGTGACGATGCGCGGCGGCGCCAGGCCGTTGGCCTCGCACGCCTCGGCCAGCGGCTGCACGATGTTGGACGCGTACTGGCCCAGGCCGTAGTTGATCGAACAGTAGCTGCGCGAGCGCGTGCCTTCGTAATCGATGCCCAGGCCGCCGCCGACGTCCACGTGGCTGATGCGCGCGCCCAGCCTGGACAGCTCGACGAAGTAGCGGGTGGCCTCGCGCATGCCGTTGGCGATGTCGCGCACATTGGAAATCTGCGAGCCCATGTGGAAATGCAGCAGGCCCAGCGCGTCCTGCAGGCCGGCATCGCGCAGCGAGTCCCACAGGTCCAGGACTTGGCGCGGGCCGAGCCCGAACTTGGCCTTGTCGCCGCCGCTGTTCTGCCATTTGCCCGCGCCCAGGGAGGCCAGGCGCATGCGCACGCCCAGCCCGGGCTTGACCTCCAATGCCCTGGCCTCCTCGATCACCAGGGCCAGCTCGGACGGTTTCTCGATCACGATGAAGGTCTGCAGGCCCAGCTTGCGCCCGATCAGCGCCAGGCGGATGTACTCGCGGTCCTTGTAGCCGTTGCACACCACCAGCGCGCCGGGGCGCGACAGCGCCAGCACCGCCATCAGCTCGGGCTTGCTGCCCGCCTCCAGGCCGAAGCCGTCGCCGTGGTGCGCGGCCAGCGTGCCGGCCACGCCGCGGTGCTGGTTGACCTTGATCGGGTAGACCGCGGTGTAGCCGCCGGCATAGTCCCAGTCGCTTTGCGCCTGGGCGAAGGCGGCCTGCAGCTTGCCCAGGCGGTCGCCGAGGATGTCGGGAAAGCGCACCAGCAGCGGCAGCTTGGCGCCGCGCGCGCGCGCGGCATCCACCACCTCGGGCAGCGGCACCCGCGGCCCCTGCGCGCCGCACGGCGACACCACCACGCGCCCATGCGCATCCACGTCGAAATAGCCTTCGGCCCAGTGCGGGATGGAATAGGTCTTGCGGGCTTGGTCGGCGGACCAGCTGGACATGGGCGGGGCTCGTTGCGCGACGGATGCACGCATTCTACCGGCGCGCCCGCCGCGGCCCGATTACCGGCGTGGCCCTCTGCGGTAGACGGGCTCTCCGGCGGCCTCGCGTACCCGCCCTGCCAGCGCGCGATCGCTGTGCGCGGTGATCACGCTGCAGGCGCCCGGCAGCGCCAGCTGCGCAGCCAGCCGGGGCAGCGTCGCGCGCGCGCTGGCGAGCGACCCGGTCCACTCCAGCAGCACGATGAATTGCGCGTCCGCAGCGGCATCCGCCGGCGGCTGGCGCGCCACCCAGGCGGTCTTGATCCTGTCGTGATGCGACAGCGCGGCGCCGAACCGCTGCCGCTGTGCGGCGTCCAGCCCATGCGGGCGCAGAGCCTGGACCGCGGCCGTGGCTTCCGCGTCTTCGGGATCCGGCAGCAGCGGGGCGAAGCGCGCGTGCAGCGCGGAGGCACGCTGCCGCAGCGCCGGATCGCCCAGGGCCTTGCTCCACATTCCCTCGATGGTTTCCAGGCCCATCGCGATGACCGACGGATCCTGCGCCATCGCGCGCTCCAGCTCGTCCAGCCCTTCCGCCGTATTCCCCTGCGCCAACAGCAGGCGCCCGAAGCGCTGTCGGCACCGGGCGTCTCCGGGCGCGAGCGCCAGCGCTTCGCGATACAGGGCGGCATGGTCCGCGCCCGGCCGATGGTCCTCGCTCAGGCACGCGAGCCGCACCGCTTCGGCGGGACCATGGCGGCTCAGCGATTCCAGCGCCTGCAGCGTGCGTTCGGCCTCCTGCGCCTGCTGGTGCAGCGATTGCCAGGACGGCTTGGCCGCCTCGCGCCACTCCTCGCTGAAGCGCGCCTCCAGTTCGTCCGCCAATCCACCCAGCAGCTGGACCGACGGCGCGCCGCGCGGCGGCGGCGCAGGAGCGATCGATGCTTCCACCTGCAGCGCATCGAGCCGGTGGCGCAGGGTCGGGTGGGTATCGTCGGGATGCGGCCGTTGCTGCAGGATCCACGGCGGGACCTGCGCCTCACCCGCGAACGCCTCGCGCAGCCCGCTCGCCAGACGCTGTTGCACCTGTACCGGCGGCCAGGCCTGTACGCGCGCCGCCGCGTGGACCTGCGGCCAGAAGTCGCGCCGCATCCACGACCCGGCAAGCGAAATCCGCACCAGCGCGCGCCCGGCAGTGGCCGCGCCCTGCACCCGCGCGGCCACCGCATCGGCCGCGTATTCCTGCCCGCGCGCCAGCACCCGGCTGTAGGCGTCGAAGTAGGGCGCATACCAGCGGAAGAACAGGAACAGCAGCGTACCGCCGCCGCCGGCGAGCAGGACCCGCTGCCAGCTCGAGCGCAGCCGGTAGATCCAGCCGCCGAAGCGGCCGTGGCCACCGTGGAAGTGGCCGAACTCGTGCGCAATCACGCTGGCGAGCTCGTCGCGGTCCAGCACCTGCATCAACGGCAGGCCGATCACCAGGAACTGCCGCGTACTCCACGGCCCCAGGCCAGCGGGAAGATACGCCGCGGCGGCGTTGAGGCTGGCGTCGATGACGATGCCGTCCACCTCCCGCGCGCCGACCGCCGCACGCACCCGTTCGATCTCCTGGCGCAGCGACGGCGCCTGCCCCGGTTCGAGCAGATGCCCCTCGGGAGGCACGAATCGGATCCACAGGCCGCGCAGGATCACCGCGCCGAGCGTGCCCAGCGCCAGGATCGGGATCACCACCTCCGGGTCTTCGGGCAGTCCGTGCACAAGCATGTGCAGCAGCAGGAACGCCACCGTGCCCAGGGTGAGCAGCAGCGCCGCCAGCAGTACCGCATAGCCCAGGCAGGCCAACAGCAGCAGCTTGAAACGGTAGCGGCCCGGCGACCGCGCCGCCTGCGCCTCGAGGCGCTCGACCAGCCGGCGCCGCGCGTGGATCGATGCCATTGCCGCTCCCCTCGTGATCGCTGCCGATGCTAGGGCATCGGCGCCGGCCTGTAACCACGCCTCCGGTACACTTTGCGCCCTTTGAAGCGAGCCCCTGGGCAATGACCGACGAGAGCACCTGGTACATCGAGCACTTTCAGCCGACGGGTTCGGCGATCGGCTTCCGCACCACCGGCAAGCTGGACGAGGTGCAGTCGCCGTTCCAGAAGATCGAGATCCACGCCACCACCGACTGGGGCAACCTGATGCTGATCGACGGCGCGGTGATGCTGACCACCCGCGACAACTTCTTCTACCACGAGATGATCAGCCATCCGGCGCTGTTCACCCACCCCGATCCCAAGCGCGTGGTGATCATCGGCGGCGGCGACTGCGGCACGCTGCGCGAGGTGCTCAAGCACGCCGGCGTCACCAGCGCCACCCAGTGCGACATCGACCAGCAGGTCACGCGCATGGCGGAAAAGTACTTCCCCGAGCTGTGCGAAAGCAACGGGGATCCGCGCGCCGAGCTGCTGTTCGACGACGGCGTGGCGTACATGGCCCATTGCCCGGCCGGCAGCGTGGACGTGGTGATCGTCGACTCCACCGACCCGGTGGGCCCGGCCGAAGGCCTGTTCAACCGCGCGTTCTACGAGAGCTGCTTCCGCGCGCTGAAGGACGACGGCATCCTGGTGCAGCAGTCCGAATCGCCGCTGGCGCTGCTGGACCTGATCAACGAGATGCGCGGCGAGATGCGCAAGGCCGGCTTCACCCGCTTCGCCACCCTGCCGTTCCCGCAGCCCTGCTACCCCACCGGCTGGTGGAGCGTGACCCTGGCGCGCAAGGCCGAGGGCTTCGCCTTCCGCGAGGGTGACGCCAGCAGCAAGGGCTTCGAAACGCTTTACTACAGCGCGCCCCTGCACACCGGCGCGCTGGTGGCTCCGCCGTTCGTGGCCAAGGCGCTTGGGGAGTCGTGATCAACCCACGCGAAGCAACAAACGGGTCTAGGCATCTAAGGACAAGCGCTCGAATGGCCATGGCTCTTGGATTGCTCTTGCCTGTGGCTG
>DATHAV010000473.1:0-4347 GCA_035296505.1 Pseudoxanthomonas sp. | reverse complement strand
GCGATGTCTATACCGCCGGCGTCAGCTACGGCACCGAGAGCGGCGCCGGCGTGCGCTTCGGCCTCAACCGCCGCTACGTCAACACGCGCGGCCACAAGTGGTCCGCCGATCTGGACTACGCGCAGAAGCGCAAGAGCTTCGTCACCCAATACCGCATCCCGGCCTTCAAGTGGCTCGACGGCTGGTACGGCGTGGCGCTGCGCGCCTACGACGAGCAGACCGACTACATCGATACCCGGCGCCTGGAGCTGATCGGCAGCCGCAGCGGCCAGATCAGCGAACGGTGGACCGCAGTCGCCTCGCTGCACGCGCTGCGCGAACGCTGGAGCTACGGCCAGCGCTACGCGGGCGGCGATACCATCTATCAATATTCGACCTTGACCTACCCGCAGCTCACCGGCAGCTACGTGGGCGTGGACGACCGGCTGTTCCCGCGCCGCGGCTTCAGCGGCGACATCGCGCTGCGCGGCGGCGTGGAAGGCGCGGGTTCGGACGCCACCTTCGCCCAGCTGCACGGCACGATCCGCTGGTTCCGCGGCATCGGCGAGAACAGCCGCCTGCTGGTGCGCGGCGAGTTCGGCGCGACCTATACCGACGCGCTGGTGGCGATGCCGCCCAGCCTGCGCTTCTTCGCCGGCGGCGACCGCAGCGTGCGCGGCTACGCATTCCGCGAGATCGGCCCGCGGCTGGCGAACCGCTTCGCGCTGGGCGCCAAGAACGTGCTGACCGGCAGCGTCGAATACGAGCACTACCTCGATGACAGTCCTTGGGGCGCGGCGGTGTTCGTGGATACCGGCAGCGCCTTCGACGACCGTCCCGACTTCCGCACCGGCGTCGGCATCGGCGTGCGCTGGCGCTCGCCGGTGGGACCGGTGCGCGTGGACATCGCACGCGGGCTCGACGATCCGGATTCGGGCTTCCAGCTCTACCTCAACATCGGCAGCGGCCTGTGAGCGCGCCCACTTCGAGCGGGCCCGCCTCCAGCACGCCTGCCTCCGGCATGCCGGGACCCGCCGCGCCGCGCCGCCGCTTCTACCGGCGCAAACGCTTCTGGCAATGGTCGGGCGCGGCCACCGCGGCGCTGATCGTCGGCGTGATCGTGCTGCTGTACTGGCTGCTGCAGACCGTGGCCGGACGCGACGTGCTGCTGGCCCAGATCGTCGCGCGCCTGCCGGCCGGCTCCACCTTCACCTGGGAGCGCGCCGAGGGCCCGGTGGCCGGTCCGCTGATCCTGCACGGGGTGGATTTCCGGTTCGGCGAGATCCACTTCGCCGCCCAGCGCCTGCACCTGGACCTGGACCTGCGCCCGCTGCTGGGCCGGCGCCTGCGCCTGGACGTGCTGCGGCTGACCAACGCGACGCTGGAGCTTCCCGAACCGGCGGAGGAGCCGTTCGAACTGCCGCGCTGGCCCGAATCGCTGCCCAAGATCGAGATGCCGATCGCGATCCAGGCCGACGTGCTGGAGATCGACGGCCTGCGCGTGCGCCGCGCGGGCGAACCGCTGATCGACGTGCGCTGGGCCGAAGGCGCGCTGGACATCGGCAACGGCTACTTCGAAACCCCCCGCCTGCTGGTGGACAGCGACCTGGGGCGGTTCGACCTCAAAGGCGGCTACGCCCCCCGCGACGGCTATGCGACCGACGTCGCCGCCACCGCGGTGTTCCCCGCCCCCCGCGGCCGCACGCCGGCGCGCATCGGCCTGATCGCCCAGGGCAACCGCCAAAAGATGGCGGTCGGCATCGGCGGCAGCGCGCCGGCGCCGCTGCGGGTCGAGCTGGACCTGCGCGGCGAAGAAAATCCCGACTGGCGCTTGCGCGGCCGCACCGAGCAGCTGGACCTGATGCTGCTGGGGCTGACCGAGCAGAGCCTGCCGCTGGCGTTCGACCTGCGCGCCACCGGCACCAACGGCAAGGCGCGGCTGCAGGGCAGGCTGCGGCAGGGCGAGCTGGAGGCGGTGATCCAACCGTCCAACATGGCCATCGCCGACGAGGTGCTCACGGTCGAACCGCTGGCGGTGCGCGTGCTGGACGGACTGGCCACGCTGCGGGGGCGCGCCGATTTCACCGATCCGGAAAACCCGGCGTTCAAGTTCGCGATCAACGCGCGCGGCCTGCGCTGGGGCGGCGCGGAAGCGACCGCGATCGCCGCCGATGCCGACTTCGGCTTCGCCGGTCGCCTGCAGGATTGGGCGGCGATCGGCAAGGCCACCCTGACCCGCGACGGCGAACGCGCCACGCTCGAGTTCGACGGACGCGGCGACCGCGAGCAGGTGCGCCTGGAGACGCTCAACGCGCGCATGCCCAGCGGCCGCCTGGACGCCACCGGCAGCGTCGGCTGGGCGCCGCAGCTGCGCTGGGACCTGGCCGCCACCCTGGACGGGTTCGATCCCGGCTACTTCGCCGCCGACTGGAACGGCAACGTGTCCGGGCGCCTGGCGAGCAAGGGCCAAGCGCGCGACGGCGGCGGCTTCGACGCCAGCCTGGACGTGCCGGACCTCGGCGGCAGCCTGCGCGGACGGCCGCTGGACGGCCGCGGGCGCTTCGTCGTCAATGGCGGCAGCGGCAGCGGCCAGCTGGCCCTGCAGCTGGGCCAGAGCCGGGTGACCGCGCAGGGCAGCATCGGCGCCATCCTGGACATCGATGCGCAACTGCAGCCGCTGCGTCTGGACGACCTGCTGCCTGGCGCCGAAGGGCGCCTCGCCGGCACCGTCAACCTCAGCGGCCCGCGCACCGCGCCCAACCTGCAGGCCGACCTCAGCGGCAGCGACCTGAAGTGGAACGATTACGGCGCGGCCACCTTCAGCCTGCGCGGGCGCCTGCCGTGGCGCGGCAGCGGCGGCGACCTGGCCCTGCGCGGCACCGCGGTCAGCGCCGGCGCGGTGCTGGACCGCCTGCAGGTGGACGCGCGCGGCGCGGTCGAGAATCTGGCGCTCGACGCCAGGGCCAGCAACGCCATGGGGTCGGTTGCGCTGGCCGGCATCGCGCTGCGCCGCGGCGGCAACTGGCAGGGCAGCCTGGACGCGCTGCAGCTCGCGCCGTCCAAGGGCGCCGCCTGGCGCCTGCAGCAACCCGCGCGCTTCGGCCAGAGCGGCAGCGCCTGGAAGCTGGCGCAGGCCTGCCTGGGCGCGAGCGGCGGCGGCGCGCTGTGCGCCAGCGCCGACTGGCCCCGCGAAGGCGTGGTGCTGAACGCCGACGCGCTGCCCCTGACCCTGCTGCAGCCATGGCTGCCGCCCAACAAGGGACGCCCGCTGCAGCTGCGCGGCAACATGTCGCTGGACGGCCGCTTCCGTCCGCGTGGCAATGCGTGGGAGGGCGAGCTGCACCTGGCCTCGCTGGACGGCGGACTCAAGCTGGGCACCAACGCGCGCCGGGAGATCGTGCGCTACGACAATTTCACCTTCGACGCGGTGTTCGACCCGCAGCGCATCGAGGCCCGCCTGGGCACCGGCTTCAAGGGCGAGGGTTACGTCGATGCGCGCTTCACCACCGGCTGGGAGGCGTTCGCGCCGCTGCGGGGCGATCTCTACTTCCACGACTCCGAGCTGTTCTGGCTGGAACTGTTTTCGCCCGACCTGGTGCGTCCCACCGGCGTGCTGGCGGGCCATATCGGTCTCGCCGGCACGCGGGCGCAGCCGGCGCTGAGCGGCGAGGCGCAGCTGACCGAATTCCGCGGCGAGCTGCCGGCGCTGGGCATCACCCTGGTCGACGGTTCGGCCTCGCTCGCCGCCCTGGCCGACGGCAGCGCGCGCATCAGCGGCAGCATGGGTTCGGTCTCCTCCACCGGCAACGGCGCGGCGGCCGGGGGCAAGGGGCGGCTGAACATCGACGGCACCCTGGCGTGGAAGGGCGAAGAGACGCCGCTGCAGTTCAACATCCGCGGCAGCGATTTCCTTGCCGCCGACGTCAGCGAGGTGCGCGCGATCATCGCCCCCGACCTGCAGGTCGGCCTGGTCGACAACACCATCCGCCTGCGTGGCCAGGTGGCGGTGCCGACCGCCACCATCGACGTCGAGCGCTACGAGGGCGGCGTGTCGGTGTCCGAGGACGTGGTGGTTCTGGACCCGATCGACCCCGAGGAGGCGCCCGCCTCGGCGCTGGACATGGAGCTGACCCTGGTCCTGGGCGAGGACGTCGAGCTGCGCGGCTACGGCCTGGAAGGCTCGCTGGCCGGGAGCATGCGCGTGCGTTCGCGCCCGGGCCAGGAGATGCTGGCCACCGGCCGGCTCGACGTCGACGGGGAATACACCGCCTACGGGCAGGATCTCGACATCACCCGCGGCGAGCTCACCTGGAGCAACAACCCGGTGTCCGATCCGCGCGTCAACATCCGCGCCCAGCGCGAGATCGT
>DATHAV010000472.1:0-2013 GCA_035296505.1 Pseudoxanthomonas sp. | reverse complement strand
GAGGCGGCGCACTGGTGGATGATCGAATACAACGAGCTAAGACCACACGACTCGCTGGGCGACCAGACGCCCGCCGAGGCACGCCAACGATCCGCCGGAGGTTCTACTTCTGAACTCTGTGCTTGACGGGGGAGCTTACGCGCGGAATCGCTCATGGCATGGCGGCCGATGCGACCGCGCGCTAAGCGCCATCGGCTTGGCCTTGGCTCCATGGTCCATATTCAAGCCGTCTGCAGCTGCCGGCGGTAGGCCTCGAGGTGCTCGTCGGTGGTGCCGCAGCGTAGCTCGAAGGCGAGCAGGCGCTTGAAGTAGTGGCTTACGTCCAGTTCGTCGGTCATGCCCATTCCGCCGTGCAGCTGCACCGCCTGCTGGCCGATGCAGCGCGCCGCCTGCCCCATCAGCGCCTTGGCCGCCGACAGCGCGGCGCGGCGCTCGGCGGCATCGGGGTTCATGCATTCCGCCGCGGCCAGGTACGACATCGACCGCGCCTGCTCCAGGTGCATCAGCATCTCGGCCATGCGGTGCTGGAGCGCCTGGAAGCGCCCGATCGGCTGCCCGAACTGCACCCGCGAGCGGCTGTAGTCGATGGTCGCGGCGAGGATCCGGTCCATCGCGCCGAACGCCTCGCCGCACAGGGCCGCCAGGCCGTAGTCCAGCACCTGCTGCAGCGCCTCGCTGGCCTCCCCTCCGAGCCGAGCTGCGGCGTCGAGGCGAACGCCGTCGAGCGTGATGTCGGCCGCGCGCTGCTCGTCCACGGTGGCATAAGCGTTGAGGCCTAGCCCGGTCGCGTCGGCGGGAACGGCGAACACGCCCAGGCCGCCCTCCTCCAGCCGCGCGCTGACCAGCAGCAGCTGTGCGGCGGGTGCGTGGTAGACGCCGGATTTGTGGCCGCTGATGCGCCAGCCGTCGCCGTCGGCCACCGCGCGCGTCTGTAGCTGCAGCGGCGCTCCGCGCGTCGATGGCTCGTCGTGCGCCAGCACCGCAATGGTCTCCCCGCCGGCCAGTGCGGGCAGCCAATGGGCGCGCTGTTCGGCCGACCCCATGGTCGCGATGGCCTGGGTGGCGATCACCGCGCTGGACAGGAACGGCTCCAGCAGCAGGCCCTCGCCGACCGCGTTGCTTACCAACATCGTGCCCACCGGGCCGGCGCCGATGCCGCCGTCCTCCTCGGGCACGTTGACCGCCAGCAGGCCCAGTTCGGCCAGCTGCGCCCAGGTCTCGGCGGACCAGCCCTGCGTGCTGGCGCGCACCGCGTTGCGGAACTCGAACCCGTAGCGCTCGCCGATGAAGCGGCGCGTGGTGTCCAGCAGCATCTGCTGCTCTTCGGTGAATGAAAAGTGCATGCGTGCGGTTCCTAGTGTGGTGTCTTACAGATAGCTTGGTGGAATCGCGCCGTGGGTTCGGCTTCGAGCCGAGGCGCGAGGAGGAGGCGTAGTGGGCCATGGTGACGACGAGCAACGCTGGATCGGAGCTGAAAACCAGGCGAGTTCGCCGAGTTGTTCGCAAGACACCGCACTAAAGTCCCAGGATCATCTGGGCGATGATGTTGCGCTGGATCTCGTTGGATCCACCGAAGATGCTCAGCTTGCGCAGGTTGAGATAGGCGGCGGTGGCCCGCGCGCGATCGCCGCCGCCGTAGGCGAGCGCCGCCGGCCCCAGCGCCTCCACCTGCAGCTCGGAGATGCGCTGCATGATCTCGGTGCCGCGCACCTTCAGCATCGACGCCTCGGGCCCTGGCGCGTGCTGTCTGGCCTCGGCGAAGATCACCCGCATGTTGGTGATCTCCAGCGCGCGCAGCTCGATCTCCACCTGCGCGATGCGGCTGGCGAACACCGGGTCCTGCAGCAGGGTTCCCTCGCCCTTTGGCTGCGCGGCCGCCATCTGCTTGAGCCGCAGCAGCTCGCGCTTGCTCATGCCGACGCCGGCGATGTTGGTGCGCTCGTGGCCGAGCAGGAACTTGGCGTAGGTCCAGCCCGCGTTCTCCTCGCCCACCCGGTTGGACACCGGCACGCG
>DATHAV010000471.1:0-3192 GCA_035296505.1 Pseudoxanthomonas sp. | reverse complement strand
CGTCGCATCGCTGGACGGCCAGTTGCAGGAAGCGTGGCGCGCGTTCCACCGCGGCGACTTCAGGGCCGCGTTCGAGGCCGGCGAAGCACTGGGACCGCTGGGTGCGTCGGTGGCGGTCAAGGCCTTGGGAATCCACGCGACCTACCTGGTCGAAGACGAGGCCGAAAGGCTCGGGCGATTCGAGCTGGCGGCAAGAGTGGCCGAAGCGGCGATCAAGGCACTGCCCGGCGAAGCCAACAGCCATTACCGCCACGCCTTCGCGCTGGGTCGCTACAGCCAGGGCCTGAGCATCGCCAAGGCGCTCAAGCAAGGCATCGCCGGCAAGGTTCGGGCGTCGCTGGACACCGCGCTGTCGCTGCAGCCCAAGCACGCCGAAGCGCATACCGCGCTGGCGCTGTACCACGCCGAGATCATCGGCAAGATCGGCGCCATGATCGGGGGCCTGACCTACGGCGCCAAGGCCGCCGACGCCGAGTCGCACATCAAGACCGCGCTGGAGCTGACGCCCGATTCGCCCATTGCCCATGTCGAGCATGGCAACGTCCTGCTGCTGCTTTACGGCGACAAGAAGGAAGACGCCGCCGCCGGCGCCTTCGAGAAGGCGGGCAAGCTCAAGCCCAGGGACGCAATGGAAGCGCTGGATGCGGCCTATGCGAGATCGCAGATCGAATGATGCTGTAGTCCAGCCGGCGGCACCGCCCCGGGTGTCCGCGCTGCGCCTCCAGATCGCGGTACAGGCGGCCGGAGAAATGCGGCTTTCAGGTACCGCCCCGGCTGCATCGGACTCGTGACAACCGGGAAACGCATCGAAGGTGTGCCATTACCTGCAGCGCGACCGCGGTGACGAATCGCTCGCCCTGGACAAGGCTAGGCGCGGCTGAGACCGACCAGGCACCGGGCCATCAGCATGCTAGCCACGGCAACCGCCACAGTTCGCATCACCATGGCAGCGTTTGACCCAGGTGCACGAAGCCGCCGGTGGGGCCCTCCTGGCCGAGCAGCGCCAGCGCCACGCTGGTGCTCGCGCCTTGCTCCAGGTCCAAGCTGCCGCCAGCGTTCATGTCGGTCTTGACCGAGCCGGGATGGATCGCATTGACCTTGATCGCGGAATCGCGCAGCTCGTGGGCAAGGTGCACGGTCCAGGCGTTCACCGCGGTCTTGGACACGTCGTAGGCGGGAATCTTGTAGCTGTAGATCGGCGAAGCCGGATCGACGTGCAGCGCGATCGAGCCGAGGATGCTGGACACGTTGACGATGCGTCCGGCGTCGGACTTGCGCAGCAGCGGCAGGAACGCCTGGGTGACGGCGATCAGGCCGAAGAGGTTGGTGTCGAAGGTCTCGCGCCAGACCTGCAGCGTCTGCGCGGAAGGCGGCAGCGAATCGTCGTCGCGCAGCACGCCCGCGTTGTTGATCAGGATGTCGAGCCGCCCGTAGGCCCGCTCGACCTGCCGCGCCGCGGCGGCAATGCTGGCCTCGTCGGTCACCTCGAGCACGATCGGCTCGACCGGCAGGCCCTTGGCTTGCAGTGCGCGGGCGGCCTGTTCGGTGCGCGCGGCGTCGCGACCGGCCAACAGCGTGTGCAGGCCGCCGGAAGCGAGCTGGCGCACGGTTTCCAGGCCGATGCCGCGGGTGGCGCCGGTGACGAGGGCGATCTTCGATGGCGTATCCATGGGGATTCTCTTGAAGTAGGAGTGGGTCGAAGTGGTACGGAGACTGCGTACGCGGTGTCGAGGCGACAAGCCTGTCCCGCATGAAAGCCCGCGCAGCGCCACGCAAAACACGCGCGCCAGGAAAAGCCTCTACCAAGGGTGCCGAATACGGCAGCAACACTGCAACGCCATGTTGGTAGCACACGCAAGCTCTCTACGCGCGTGGTCGGTCAGGCGGACCTCTTTTGCTGCAGCGCCATCGCGAGCATCGCCTGCAGCTCGCTGACCCGGAACGGCTTGCGCAGCACCAGCGCCTGCGGACCCACCACCTCGTTGATCGCCGCGATGTCGGCGTAGCCGGTGGCGAACATGATCGGCAGGTCGGGATGGCGCGCGAGCGCGTGGCGTGCGACCTCCGCGCCGTTCATGCCGGGCATGGCGAAGTCCAGCATCAGGAGGTCCGGCAGTTCGCGCTCCAGCACCGCCAGGCCCGCCGGCCCGTCTTCGGCTTCGAGTACGCGGTAGCCGAGAGAATCCAAGGTCTCGACCAGCACCCCGCGCAGGTTGGCGTCGTCGTCGACCACCAGCACGCTCAGCGTACGCTCCGCGGCGCCCCCGTCCTGCAGGCTCGCGGGCGCCTCGTCCTGCGAGCCGATCGCCGTCGTGGGCAGCAGGATGCGTACCGTGGTCCCGGCGCCGAGGCGGCTTTCCAGCCGCACCGTGCCGCCTGCCTGGCGGGCGATGCCGTAGACCTGGCTGAGCCCCAGGCCGGTGCCCTTGCCCACGCCCTTGGTGGTGAAGAACGGCTCGAAGGCGCGCGCCGCGACCGCCGCGTCCATGCCGCTGCCGGTGTCGGCCACGGCCAGCTCCACGTACAGCCCAGGTGCCAGTTCCGCATCGCCGTCGATGCGGCGCATACCGGTGGAAAAGGTCGTGGTCCCGCCTTCGGGCATCGAATCGCGCGCGTTGATAGCCAAGTTCAATACCGCCATTTCCAGCTGGGTGGGATCGGCCATAACCCGAGTATCGCCTTCGTCCAGGCGCAGGTCCAGGCGCACCATCGGTCTGAGCGCGTGCAACAGCATCTCGCGCATGCCGAGGATCAGATCGGAAGGCCGCAGCGACTTCATTTCAAGCTGCTGCGCGCGAGAAAAAGCGAGCAGTTGGCCGGTCAGCCTGGTACCGCGCTCGGCTGCGCGCAGACCCGCCTCGGCATGGCGCAGCACGCGATCGGCGTCGCCCGGCTTGCGCCGGATCAGCTCGAAACCACCCACCACCGCGCCGAGCACGTTGTTGAAGTCGTGGGCGATGCCGCCGGTAAGCTGCCCCACCGCTTCCATCTTCTGCGCCTGGCGCAGGGCGTCCTCGGTCTTGAGGCGCTCGGCGATCTGTTCCTCGACGCGTCGCTCCAGGGTCTCGTTGAGCTCGCGCAGCTGCTCTTCGGTGCGCTTGCGCGCGGTGATGTCGATGGCGGTGCCGAGCATGCGCACGCACCTGCCGTTTTCGTCGAACATGCCCCTGCCTTTGGCCGCGACCCAGCGCT
>DATHAV010000470.1:0-2293 GCA_035296505.1 Pseudoxanthomonas sp. | reverse complement strand
GTGCTCCTTGCGGAAAATGTTCCCGAATCCGCTCCCAATGCTCATCGCTCAATCCCCGCATGTCCCAAGTGGAGGCATCGCAGCCGGGCATGCAATAGTTTTGAGATAGGTTCTAGCCATTGGTTTACGCGGCAGGGAAGGGCCAGGGCAACGGCGAAGGCCCCTCGCACTTACGGGCTATAGATCGAAACCCAGCAGCCTACTTGACGTTGGCCAACATCCAGTCGACGGTGGCCTTGACCTGCTCGTCGGTGAGGGCCGGGTTGCCGCCCTTGGCCGGCATGATGCCCACTTCGCCCTGGAAGCCCTGGATCGAGTGCGTGTACAGCAGCTCGACGCCCTTGGACGCGCGGGCGCCGATACCGCCGGCGGTGAGCGTCGGCGCCCCGCCGACGCCGTTGGTGTGGCAGGCGCCGCACAGGTTCTGGTAGATCACCGAGCCGTCGGTGGTGCCGCCGTAGGCCACCTGCGCGCTAGCCGCCGCCGTCGCCGCGGCCTGGGCGGCCGCCTGCGCGGCCGCACCGGTGGCGCCCGCGTACACCGCGCCCGACGGGGCGATGCGGGCCTGGGTCTGGCGCGCGACGGTGGGCGAGATCTCCGGCGGCAGCGTGCCGTGCAGGTAGATGGCGCCGGCGATCAGGCCCAGGGTGACCACCACCAGGAAGCCGATCACCATGGAGAAACGCTTCAGGAACTCGAGATCGTAGTTGCGCACTTTGCACCTTTGGCAGCACGGCGGGCGCCGCGCAGGCTCACGAGACAGGAACGCCGGGCACGGGCGCCGCGACAAGGCCGCCATTATAAGCCGGGCGGGCGCTCGTGCCTCAAGCCGACCAATAGGTGGCGACCGCGGCGGGCGCGTGCCGCAGGACGCGGGCAATGGGCAGGACCCAACGGTCGGGCGGCGCCGATACCGCCCGCTCCAGCACCTTGCGCTTGGCTTGGCCCTCCACATGCAGGTACAAGCGCGCGGCCGACACCAGCACCGGCAGGGTCAGGGTGATGCGGGCCTCGTCGGCGCCGGGGGCGCGCATCGTCGCCAGCGGGGCGTCGCCGTCCGGATCCAGCGCTTGCCGCAGATGGTCGCCCCCGGGGAAGAAGGACGCCGTATGCCCGTCCTCGCCCATGCCCAGCACGGCGACGTCCAGCGGCAGCGTCTCCGCCAGCGACCGTGCGACATCGGACACCGCGGCGGCCGGTTCCGCGGTGTCGCGGAACAGCGGCAGGAACCGCGCCGCCGAAGCCGGTCCCTGCAGCAGGTTCGCGCGAACCAGCGCGGCGTTGGAGCGGCCGCTGGATTCGGGTACCCAGCGCTCGTCCACCAGGGTCACCGTCACTCCTGCCCAGTCCAGCGGTTGCCGCGACAGCGCCTGCATGAACGCCTTGGGCGTATTGCCGCCGGAGACCGCCAATACCGCGCGGCCGCGGGCGGCCAGGGCCGTGCGCAGGTCGGCGGCGACGGCGGAGGCCAGCGCTTGCGCCAGCGACGCGGAATCGAGGAATTCGTGGAGCCGGATGGCGCCGGAGGCGTCAGTGGTCATGCAGGGCTCCTGCCGTCCCTACTTGCTCGAGGACGGTGGCGTTGGTTTTTCTTAATTCCTTCCGGGACCGGATGCCTGAAGGACCCGGGGGAAAGACTGCGGTGGCAAATCGATCGGCCTCTGGCGCAGTTGCGGCCGGGAGATCCTTTGTCCCGACCCACTCACACAGCCCTGCCATTCCCTCGACTGCCGCTGCGCCCGGCCTTCCACGAAGAGGCGGATCGGAATCGGTCATACCGAATCTTCATGCCAAGTGCGCCCGTCGCGCTCGATCAGCGCCGCCGCCGCGCACGGGCCCCAGGAGCCGGCGGTGTACGGCTTGGGCGCCTCGCCCAGGGTTTCCCAGGCGGCCAGGATCGGGTCGATCCACTTCCATGCCGCCTCGACCTCGTCGCGGCGCATGAACAGCGTCGGGTTGCCGCGCACCACGTCCATCAGCAGGCGCTCGTAAGCCTCGGGCTGGTCCACGCCGAAGGCCTCGGCGAAGCTCATGTCCAGCGGCACGTGCTGCAGGCGCAGCCCGCCGGGGCCGGAGTTCTTGATCATCAGCCACAGCTTGACGCCTTCGTCCGGCTGCAGGCGCAGCACCAGGCGGTTGGGCGCCAGCGCGCCGGCTACTACGACACCGCCGGTGCGCTGCGCGACATGGTCCAGAACCACCTGCTGCAGCTGCTGTGCATGGTGGCGATGGAGCCGCCGGCCGCGCTGGAGGCCGACGCGGTGCGCGACGAGAAGCTCAAGGTGCTGCGTTC
>DATHAV010000469.1:0-3741 GCA_035296505.1 Pseudoxanthomonas sp. | reverse complement strand
TGCTGTCCAAGGCGGGGCTGTGTTCGCGTACCGAAGCCGCGCGCTGGATCCAGGACGGTCGCGTACGGGTCGATGGCCGCGTGGTATCGGACCCCGAAACGCCCATCGTGTCCGGCAGCCATCGCGTGGAGGTGGACGGGCGGGCGCTCGAAGAACCGGGCTATCGCTACCTCATGGTCAACAAGCCACGTGGCCTGGTCACGAGCGCCAGCGACGAGCACGGGCGTGACACGGTGTACCGGTGCCTGGACGGCGCGGGCCTGCCGTGGGTCGCGCCGGTCGGGCGCCTGGATCGGGCCAGTGAAGGGCTGCTGCTGATGAGCAACGATCCGGCGTGGGCCGCCGCTATTACCGACCCATTGCGTGGACCGGTCAAGACCTACCACGTCCAGATCGACACCATTCCTACCCCGATGCTGCTCGCAGCGCTGGTGCACGGCATAGAGGAGGCAGGCGAGCGGCTTTCGGCCAGTGCGGTGCGGCGGCTGCGGGCGGGCGGCCGCAATGCCTGGCTGGAAATCGTCCTGGACGAAGGCAGGAATCGCCACATCCGACGCTTGCTGGCGGCGCATGGAGTGGCGGTGCTGCGGCTGGTGCGCGTTGCCATTGGGTCGCTGCTGCTGGGCGATCTGGGCAAAGGCGGCTTCAGGCATCTGGAGATGCAACAAGTAAGGCAGCTGGCAATGCCTGGCGGGGATGCACATGACGCCGCCAGTTGAAATCCGCCGAGCCTGCCGATCATGCCGCAGTGGTCCGATGCGACGTCGCCCTTTGGCGGAGACCCTAGAGTGGATTCCGTAGTCGCTCAAAAGATCGGCTCCCCGCGAAGCGGACGCTGGGCGGACATGGCAAGAGCGCGTGCCGCAGACTGTCCATCGAGTCAGCGGCTCGACGCCTACGGCAGCCGCCAGCGCGCCAACCTTGTGCCGAGCAGGGTGGTGATCACATGGTGGGCACGCGCGTCCCGGGGACCACGCGCATCGTGGCGCCGGCCCTTGGCGTGGTTGCAGCCGGCGCAGGCCAAGGCGAGGTTTCGCGGGTCGTCGGCGTCGCCTCCAACCTGTGCGCACAGTTCCGCGGCGCCGCGCAGGCCGAACCATGAACGCGGCACCACGTGTTCCAGCGACGCCTGGCCCAATGGTTCGCCGTCGGTCCGGATGCGCAGCCGGCGCCGGCAGTGCAGACAGCGGGTTTCCCAACCGCCGTCGACTTCAGCCGCTTGGCAGTCGCTGAGCGCAGCCAGCAGCAGTCGCCGGCGCAACGCTCCGCGCATCAGTCGCCGATCACGCTCAGCTCACGACCGATGCGGACGAAGGCATCGATGGCGAAGTCCAGGTGCGCGCGCGCGTGGGCCGCGCTCATCTGGGTGCGGATGCGGGCCTGATCCTTGGGTACGACCGGGAAGAAGAAGCCGATCGCATACACCCCTTCCTCCAGCAGCCGCGCGGCGAACCGCTGCGCCAGCGGCGCGTCGTACAGCATTACCGGACAGATGGGATGGTCGCCCCGGCGCAGGTCGAAGCCGGCCTCGCCCATGCGCTGGCGGAAGTACCTGGTGTTGTCCGCCAATCTTTGTCTGAGTTCGCCGGCCGAGGACAGCATTTCGAAGGCCTTGAGCCCTGCGGCGACCACGTGCGGCGGCAGCGAGTTTGAAAACAGGTACGGGCGCGAACGCTGGCGCAACAGCTCGATCACCTCGCGCCTGGCGGTGGTGAAGCCGCCCAACGCGCCGCCCATGGCCTTGCCCAGGGTGCCGGTGATGATGTCGATGCGATCGAGCACGCCCTTGACTTCGGCCGAACCGCGGCCGGTGGCGCCCAGGAAACCGGTAGCGTGGCACTCGTCGATGTGCACCAGGGCGCCGTACTTGCGGGCGAGCTCGGTGATCTGGTCCAGCGGCGCGATGAAGCCGTCCATCGAAAATACGCCGTCGGTGGTGATGAGCTTGGTCTTACATCCCGCCGATTCGGCGGCCTGCAGCTGCGCTTCCAGGTCGGCCATGTCGCAGTTGGCGTAGCGGAAGCGCCTGGCCTTGCACAGGCGCACGCCATCAATGATCGAAGCATGGTTGAGCGTGTCGGAAATGACCGCGTCGTCCTCGCCCAGCAGCGGCTCGAACAGCCCTCCGTTGGCGTCGAAACAGGCTGCGTAGAGGATGGTGTCCTGGGTGCCGAAGAAGTCGGCGATGGTGGCTTCTAGCTGCTTGTGCAGATCCTGCGTACCGCAGATGAAGCGCACGCTGGCCATGCCGAAACCGTGGCTGTCCAGCGCGTCCTTGGCCGCCTTGACGATGTCGGGGTGGTCGGCCAGCCCCAGGTAGTTGTTGGCGCAGAAATTGAGCACACGGCGCCCCTCCTCCAGCTGGATTTCGGCGGACTGCGGGCTGGTGATGATGCGCTCGGCCTTGAACAGGCCCTGGGCACGGATGGACTCCAGCTCCTGCTCGTAATGGCGGGTGAGGGAAGCGGACAGTGAGGTGGCGGCCATGGAGATCGACGGAGCGGACGGGCGGCTATTTTACCGCTGCGCATGAAAGTGCCGGCCATTGAAGCATTGCCTTGATGAGTGCGGCACTTGACGCCGAGCATGTCGCATCGCAATATGAGACAATGTGAAAAAACTGTGAAGAAATCACTTCCGCCCGCCTATAACCCATGATGATTAGGAAAAGCCAATGAAGCCAGTCAAGCTCAGTATCGCCCTTGCTCTCGTGCTGGCGGCGATGCCGCTGGTGTCGTCCGCGCAGGATGCCGAGGCGGCAGAAGATGCCGAATCCCCCTTCAGCTGGACGCTGACGGCGGCGTCGGACTACGTGTTCCGCGGTGTCTCCCAGACCGATGAAAAGCCCGCCGCGCAGGTCGGTTTCACCTACACCGCGCCGGTGGGCTTCTATGCCGGCCTGTGGGCCTCGAACGTCGATTTCGGCGACGAGGGTCCGGACATCGAAGTGGACGCGTTCGTCGGGTACAACACCGACCTGAACGACCAATGGAACCTGGACCTGAGCGTGGTGCGATACACCTACCACAAGGGCGGCGACGACTACGGCGACATCGACTACAACGAATACATCGCCAAGGCGTCCTACGCGGCCACCGACAAAATTACCCTGACCGGCCTGATCGCCTATGCCAACGATTATGGCAATGTGGGTACCGACGAGTTCTACTACAACCTGGGTTCCTCGGTGGACGTGGGCAACGGCTTCAGCGTCAACCTGGGCGCCGGCTACACCACGCTCGAGGACGATGGCGCGCGCGTGGACTACTTCGACGGTTCGCTCAGCGTCAGCCGCGACTTCGGCCCGGTCAACGCCAGCCTGGGCTACTACGGCACATTCGGCTCGGATGCGGACGCGTTGAAGGATGCAGGCGACATCCATGACGGCCGCGTGGCGCTGCTGCTGACCGTCAACCTTTAAAACGGCTCGTCCGGCTCGAAAAAGGCGCCCCCGGGGCGCCTTTTTTCTGCCCGATCGTGGGGCCGTCGATGCGGTCCTCGACGATCAAGGCGCAACCGCGGCCGCTTCGCGTCCGGCGATCAGACCGCGGACCATGGCCACCAGCGAATCCTCCGAGAACGGCTTGCCGAGCATGCGGGTGACGCCGGCCTGTTCGGCCATGGTCTGGTACTTCTCGGTGGCGCGCGAGGTGATCATGACGATGGGAAGGTCCCGCAGCGCTGGCTGGTTGCGCAGGTTGCGCGAGACTTCGAGGCCGTTCATTCGCGGCATTTCCAGGT
>DATHAV010000468.1:0-2797 GCA_035296505.1 Pseudoxanthomonas sp. | reverse complement strand
GCCCATCCTGGACAAGGGATCGATCACCCGGCCCATCGGCCGGCGCGAAAGCGATTGATCGCCAGTGAGGACGCTGTCGAACCCCTGCCCCGCCAGCAGCCCGGCCAGCAGGCGCATGCCGGTGCCGGCATTGCCGCAGTCCAGCGCACCGCCGGCGGCACGCAGGCCGTCGACACCGACCCCGTGCACGATGCGCTGCGACGGCGACGGCGCCTCGATACGCACCCCGAGCCGCGAGAAGATCGCAGCGGTGGCGCGGGTGTCCTCGCCTTCCAGGAACCCATCGATCCGAGATACGCCGTCGGCGAGCGCCGCGAACATCACCGCGCGGTGGGAGATGGACTTGTCGCCGGGAACGTCGATATCGCCGAGCAGCGGTCGGCCGGCGGAAACGATCCAGTCGTGCTTGTCGCTCACGCATTGCCTCGGTGGTGCCCCGCGCCTGCGGCGGAGGGTCGGGCGGTCATGGAATGGCCACCGGGTACGACCCCAGCACCTTGATCTGCGCCGAATGCGCCTCGAGTTCGGCGAGCGCCTTTCTCATCGCCTCGTCCTCGACGTGGCCCGCCAGGTCGATGAAGAAACCGTATTCCCACTTGGCGTGGTGCGACGGCCGCGACTCGATCCGGTTCATGCTGATGCCGTGGCGCGCGAACGGGCTGAGCACGTTGAACAGCGCGCCCGGCTGGTCGCGGATGAACACCAGCACCGAAGTGCGGTCGTGTCCGGACGAGGGGAAGATCTGCCGGCCGATCACCAGGAAGCGCGTGGTGTTGTCGGCGTCGTCCTCGATCGGGGCCACGACGACCTTCTTCAGCCCGTAGACGTGGCCGGCGCTTTCCCCGGCGATGGCCGCGGCGTCTTCCGAGTTGCGCGCGCGGCGCGCGCCTTCGGCGTTGCTGGAAACCGCGATCTTCTCCACTTTCGGCAGGTGGGCGCGCAGCCACGACGAGGTCTGCGCGAACGACTGCGGGTGCGAGTAGATCCGCTCGATGTCCTCGATGCGGCCGCTGCGCGAGAGCAGGAACTGGTGTACCCGAAGCTCGACTTCGCCGCAGATCTTGAGGCCGGAGGTCAGGAACATGTCCAGCGTGACCTGGATGGTGCCCTGCCCCGAGTTCTCCACCGGGACCACGCCGAAATCGGCGCTGCCGCTTTCGACCTCCTGGAACACCTCCTCGATGCTGGCCAGCGGCAGGCCGTGCGCGGATCGGCCGAAGTGCTTGAGCACCGCCTGCTGGCTGAAAGTGCCCTCGGGGCCGAGGAAGCCGACCTTCAGCGGCTCCTGTTGCGCCAGGCAGGCGGACATGATTTCGCGGAATACGTGCACCAGGACCTCGTCGCTCAGCGGACCCTGGTTGCGGTCGACCACCATGCGCAGGACCTGTGCCTCGCGCTCGGGACGGTAGTAGTCCACCGCGGCGGCGAGCTTGCCCTTGGCCTTGCCGACCTGCAGCGCGAACGCGGCGCGGTCGGCGATCAGCGACTGGATCTGGCGGTCGATGCCGTCGATGCGCTCGCGGACGTCCGACAGCGCCGAGTCCGCCGATTCCGGCGCGACGCCGCCCTTGCGCCTGTTGCTCGACCTGTCCCGTGCTGCCGCCATCCCCGCTTTCCTTGTGCCTTTAGCCAAGTTCTAAGCCAGCCATAGATGATCTGTTAACCACTGTGATATATCTCCTCAATGTTTTCTCCCAAAGCAAGCCTCAGTATTATTTCAAAAAACAATCCGTCGCTCGCAGTGGTGAAAATTGCCCGGTCAAAATCATCCCTTGCCCTATAGCTGAACGTTTTTTCCGATAGTGACTGTACGAACAAATACAGGTCAGAATCAGCATAGAATATGAAACCAGAAAAATATTGCCAATCTTCATTTGCGTCCATCAAACCTGGAATATGGCGATCCGGGTGTCCCTCGATCAGTGATTTTTTACTGCCATACACGACAACTCCATTATTATCCAGTCCATTGGCTTGTGATATTAAATACCTATAGGAAGCTGGTAATCCGATTTGAAAAATTATTTATTTCATGCTCCAGGCCATTAATCTCGTCTACTGTAGCAGGAGGCTGTAACTTATCATAGTACTTGAGATGCTGCTTTTTTAATTCAGCCATCAACTCTTCTAAATTTTTCATGGCGACTTCATTATTTACTGAAAATTCCTGCTTCCACGGCGTATTGCTTTGTCGTTTGAGGCTCCATTTTCCTACTTTAGTGGGTTTGGTCAATAAGCTTTTTTAGCTCCTGATAAAGATCGTTGCTGATCGATATTGCCGCAGATCGACCGCTTAGCCGTTGCGCCGCTGGAAGTCGGCCATGAACTCGACCAGCGCCTGCGCGCCCGCCACCGGCATCGCGTTGTACAGCGATGCGCGGATTCCGCCGACGACCTTGTGCCCCTTCAGCGCCAGCAGCCCGGCGGCCTTGGACTCGCTCACGAAGCGCGCGGTCAGGACCCCGTCCTGCAGGAAGAACGGAACGTTCATCCGTGACCGCGCTTCGATCGCCACAGGGTTGCGGTAGAAGCCGTTCGATGCGTCGATCGCCCCGTAGACCAGCTTCGCTTTGGCCGCGTTGCGCCGTGCGAATTCGGCGACCCCGCCCTCGGCCAGCATCCACTTGAACACCAGCCCGGCCAGGTACCAGTTCCAGGTCGGCGGGGTGTTGAGCATGGAATCGCGCGCGGCGTGGGAGCGGTAGTCGAAAATGTCGGCGCGCGGCTGGCCGCTGCGCTCCAGCAGGTCCTGGCGGACGATCACCACCGACACGCCGACCGGGCCGAGGTTCTTCTG
>DATHAV010000467.1:0-2800 GCA_035296505.1 Pseudoxanthomonas sp. | reverse complement strand
CAGGCAACGCACGCTCCGCCTGCCTATACTGCCGCCATTGCCGGGGGAGGCCCTGCGTGAGGCCACGCGCGACATTGATCGGACCCATCGAATCGGCACCGCGGCGCGAGCTGTACTTCTTCGGCCTGTACCGGCTGCTGGAAGCCAGCATCCTGGCCGCTCTGCTGTTCAGCCCGCTCGCGGGGCTGATCGGGGAGCCGCGCGCGCCCGAATTCGGCACGGCGGTCGGGATTTTCTACCTGTGCTTTGCGGCAGTCATGCTGCTGCTGGGTCGCGACGACCGGCGCCTGGTGCCGATGGCCCTGGTGGGCGTATGCGTCGATATCCTGGTCGCGGGCGCGGCTAGTTACGTCCTGCCCGAGGTCACCGCCGGCATCGCCATGATGCTGCTGTTCAATGTCTCGGCCGCCGCCCTGCTGCTGCCGATGCGCCTGGGCATGGGCATTTCCGTCGCCGCGGTGCTGGTGCTGGGCACCGAGTACCTGATCAGCAACCTGGGCGGCGCGGGGCCCGACCACCCCTTCGCGGAAATGATCATGTTCGCCTTCACCTACCTGGCGGTGGGCTACCTGTCGGCGCAGACCGGGCAGCGCGCGCGCAGCAGCGAAGCGCTGGCCGACCGGCGCGGCGTGGACGTGGCCAATCTGTTCGAGATCAACGAACTCATCATCCGCCGCATGCGCACCGGCGTGCTGGTGGTGGACAGCGGCAACCGGATCAAGCTGGCCAACGAGGCCGCGACGCTGCTGCTGGGCGACGCCGATTCCAACGACGGCGCCGGCCTGCACCTGCCCGACCGGGCCCCCGAACTGGCCCGCCGCCTGCACCGCTGGCGCGCCACCGGCAAGCACGACGACACCCCCATGGAGATCATGCCCGACCAGGCCGAAGTGCAGCCGCGCTTCGCCCGGCTGCTGGCCGGCAGCGACCTGTCGCTGGTGTTCCTGGACGACGCCACCGTGGTCTCGCGCCGGGCCGAATCGCTCACGCTGTCGGCCCTGGGGCGGTTCTCGGCCAGCCTGGCGCACGAGATCCGCAACCCGCTGGCGGCGATCAACTACGCCGTGCAGCTGCTGGAGGAATCGGACGGCATCATCGCCGGCGACAGGCGCCTGCTGCAGATCATCCACCAGCAGTGCCAGCGCACCAACGGCATCGTCGAAAGCGTGCTGGGGCTCGCCCGCCGCGAACGCGCCACCCCCGAGCACCTGGAGCTCAACGCCTTCGTGCGCCGCTTCGTCGTCGAATTCCGCCAGAACATGTCGATCGAGACCGACAGCCTGGAACCCGTGATCGGCGCGCGCGAGGTGCCGGCCCTGATCGACTCGCGCCACCTGCACCAGATCGTGACCGCGCTGGTGCAGAACGCGCTCAACTACGGCCGCCTTCCGGGCGAGCCGGCGCGCGTGCGCATCCGGGTGTTCGAGATGGACCAGCAACCGATGATCGACGTGCTCGACCGGGGCCCGGGCGTTCCCGACGCGGTGGCCTCGCGGCTGTTCCAGCCGTTCTACACCACCTCCGAACACGGCACCGGCCTGGGGCTCTACATCGCCCGCGAACTGGCCCGCGCCAACCAGGCCACGCTCGACTACCTCGCCGTTCCCGCCGGCGGCGGCTGCTTCCGGATCGCCATGCCCGGCCCGCACGCGCTCGGTCGCGACTGATCGCGGACGCCGATCCGCAGGTCGTACGCGGGCGTGTTGCGGAAAAAGCGCGGCGTGAGCAAGCACAGTCCTACGTGCGTCACGTTATGCAAGGACGACCCGCAGGGTTCCGCCGCCGCCGCCGTCATGCCGCCGTTACAAGCCACACATGAACCGCTACACTCCGCGGACGGGGATCAGTGAGGAACCACATGGCCGACAACCGCAGCGCGCTGATCGTCGACGACGAGCGCGACATCCGCGAACTGCTGGTGCTGACCCTGGGCCGCATGGGCCTGCGCATCGATACCGCCGTCAACCTCATCGAGGCCCGCGAGCTCCTGGCGCGCAACGCCTACGACCTGTGCCTGACCGACATGAACCTGCCCGACGGCAACGGCATCGAGCTGGTCGGGCACATCGCCCGCGAATACCCGCAGCTGCCGGTGGCCATGATCGCCGCGTTCGGCAACGTCGAACTGGCGGTGGAGGCGCTCAAGGCCGGCGCCTTCGACTTCGTCAGCAAGCCGGTCGACATCGCCGTGCTGCGGGGCCTGGTGACCCATGCGCTGGAGCTCAACAACAGCGCCCGGGCGCCCGCCGCGCCGACCCCGCCCGAGCATGCCAGCCGCCTGCTCGGCGGTTCGGACGCCATGCGCACCCTGCGCGACACCATCGCCAAGGTCGCCCGCAGCCAGGCGCCGGTGTACATCATGGGCGAGTCCGGCACCGGCAAGGAGCTGGTCGCCCGCACCATCCACGAACAGGGCGCGCGCGCGGCCGGCCCGTTCGTTCCCGTCAACTGCGGCGCCATCCCCGCCGAGCTGATGGAAAGCGAGTTCTTCGGCCACAAGAAGGGCAGCTTCACCGGCGCCCATGCCGACAAGCCGGGCCTGTTCCAGGCCGCCAGCGGCGGCACCCTGTTCCTGGACGAAGTGGCCGAGCTGCCCCTGCCGATGCAGGTCAAGCTGCTGCGCGCCATCCAGGAGAAGTCGGTGCGCGCGGTCGGCGCCGCGTCCGAGGTGCCGGTCGACGTGCGCATCCTGTCGGCCACCCACAAGGACCTGGGCGAGCTGGCCGCCGATGGCCGCTTCCGCCACGACCTCTACTACCGCATCAACGTGATCGAACTGCGCGTGCCGCCGCTGCGCGAG
>DATHAV010000466.1:0-2398 GCA_035296505.1 Pseudoxanthomonas sp. | reverse complement strand
CAGCCGGTCCTTGACCAGCGCGGCGAAGCGGTCGCGGTCGCCGCGGGTGCGCACCAGGTCGGCCTCGGCCGCGGCGAGCCGGGCCTGCGCTGCCTGCGCCTGCAGGCTCAGGTCATCGGCGTCCAGCACCGCCAGCACGTCGCCCCGTTGGACCCGCGCGCCCGCATCCACGTTGCGCTTGACCACACTGCCGCCGACACGGAACGAGAGCGGGCTTTCCTCGCGCGCCCGCACCTCGCCCGCATAGGCCGACAGCGCCGCCGCGGCGCCGCCGCCGGGATGCACCACCAGCACCGGCGGCGGTGGCGGCGACGCCTCCTGTTCGCCGCTGCAGCCCGCGAGCGCGCCGAGCGCCAGGGCAAAACCCAGCATCCTTCCGTTGCCGCGCGTCTGGCCCATCGCTTGCGATCTCCGCCATGAGTTATGTAATAAGTGCACTTGTCGGTAGAGTATAAATATCGAACCCCTTGGTCTACCATCACGGCATGACCAGCGCGAACCCAGCACGCCGTCCGAAATCGGAGGCCAAGCCCGCCGGACCGGGCCGTCCCAAGGACCTGGGCAAGCGTGCGGCGATTCTCGGCGCGGCCAAGCGGCTGTTCCCGCGCGAAGGGTTCGCCGGCACCAGCATGGACCAGATCGCGGCCGAGGCCGGGGTGTCCAAGCTCACCGTGTACAGCCATTTCGGCGACAAGGAGGCGCTGTTCGCGGCCGCGGTGCGCGCCAAGTGCGAGGAGATGCTGCCGGACGACCTTTTCCAGCAGGAGCGCAAGGGCCCGCTGCGCGCGCAGCTGCACGCCATCGCCAGCGCGTTCTTCGCCCTGATCAGCAGCGACGAGGCGATCAGCACGCATCGCATGATGATCGCCCCGGGCAGCGTCGAAGATCCGCTGCGCAAGCTGTTCTGGGAAGCCGGCCGGCAGCGCACGCACTGTGCGCTGGCCGCGTTCCTGCGCGCGCGGGCGCAGGCCGGAGAAATGGATATTCCGGACGTGGAGCGCGCGAGTTCGCAGTTCCTCTGCCTGCTCAAGGGCGAGCCGCACAGCATGATGCTTCTCGGCCTGTGCGGCCGCCCCGCACGCGCTGAGGTAACGGCCCACGTCGATGCCACGGTGGACATGTTCCTGCGGGCGTACGCGCGTCGCTGAATCCGGCCCCGCAGCGTCGGAGGTCGCGGTGACTTCCGGCACTGCGTGCCGGTGCGGTAGTACGCCGATCCTGTGGCCCATGCCAAGCGCCCGCAGCCGCTAAAATGCGCGGCACCCCGCGCCGGACCCACTCCATGACGATCGACTACAACCAAGCCCGCGAACTGATGGTCGAGCAGCAGGTGCGTCCCTGGGACGTGCTGGATGCGCGCGTGCTGGAAGCGCTGCTGGCGGCGCGGCGCGAGGAGTTCGTGCCCGAGGCCCATCGCACGTTGGCCTACGCCGACATGGAGATCCCGCTCGGCCAGGGCCAGCGCATGATGAAGCCAGTGATCGAAGGCCGCACCCTGCAGGCGCTGGCGCTGCGGAGCGGCGACCAAGTGCTGGAAATCGGCACCGGCAGCGGCTACCTGACCGCGTGCATGGCCGCCCTCGCGCGCGAGGTGCTGAGCCTGGAGATCCGCCCCGACCTGGCCGCGCGCGCGCGCGCCGCGCTCGATGCCAGCGGCCAGGGCGGCAACGTGCGCATCGAAACCGTGGATGCACTGCGGTATTCGACCGAGCGCCGCTTCGACGCGATCTGCGTCACCGCCGCGGTCGAAACGCTGCCGCCGCGGTTCCTGCAGTGGCTGCGCCCCGAGGGCCGCCTGTTCGTGGTCCAGGGCCGCTCCCCGGCCATGGACGCGGTGCTGGTGCGCCCGGATGTCCACGGTCCGCGTTTCGAGTCGTTGTTCGAAACCGATCTGCCCTATCTTGTCGGCGCCGCTCCGGCCCCGAAATTCGTCTTCTGACAGTCACCAAGGAAACCGCATGAGCCGTCGTCCCCCTACAAATGCGCTCGCGCTTGCTCTGGCGCTGCCGCTGGCCGCGGCGTTCGGCGCGGCCGATGCCGCCGACCTGATGCAGACCTACGAGCTGGCGCGCGCCAACGATCCGCAGCTGTCGGCCGCCGAATCCAACCGCCTGGCCACCCGCGAAGGCGCGGTCCAGGCGCGTGCGGCGCTGCTGCCGCAGCTGGACGGTACCGCCACCCTGTCGCGTTCGCGCAGCACCAGCAGCGGGTCGGGCTCCACCCAGATCAATCCGATCACCGGGCAGCCGGTGGTGACGCCGGGGATCGAGCGTGAAATCGAATCGACCTCGCGCAACTACGGCCTCAACGTGCAGCAGATGGTGTACGACCGCGGCAACTTCACCCGCCTGCGCAGCCAGCGCGCGCTCAGCCAGGCGGCCGATTTCCAGCTCGAATC
>DATHAV010000465.1:0-1594 GCA_035296505.1 Pseudoxanthomonas sp. | reverse complement strand
TTGGCCTGGGCCAGCATGGCCGTGCCGGCCTGCTGCAGGATCTGGGTGCGGGTCAGTTCGGCGGTTTCCTTGGCGAAGTCGGTGTCGCGGATGCGGCTGCGCGAGGCGGCCAGGTTCTCCGAGCTCGACTGCAGGTTGGCGACCACCGAGGTGAAGCGGTTCTGCACCGCGCCCAGGTCGGCGCGGGCGCCGTTGACCGCGGTCAACGCCTTGTCCACGATCTCCAGCGCCTGCTGGGCGCCCTTGACCGAGCTGATGTCCACGGTCGAAACGAAGCTGGCGCTCGTAGTGGCGGCCGCGGTGACCGCGGTGATGCCGGTCAGGCCGATCTCGGTGGCGTTGGCCGGCGTGCCCACGGTGCCGGCGCCGCCGGTGATGGTGCCGGCGGTGAAGGTCACGTCCTTGTCGGCCTTCAGCGATTCCAGAGTGATGGCGCCGGTGGTGCCGACGGTCGCGCGCAGGCCGGTTTCGCCCATTTGCGCATTGATGCCGCTGGCCACCGTCTTGGCGACATCGACCGCGGTATCGCCGGCCTTCCAGGAAATGTCGCTGATGGTGACGCCGTTGAGGATCAGGCCGGAGAGCTTGCCGTCCGAGGTGGCGGCCGAGGCGGCCGTGGTGGCGACGCGGTCGGCGGCGAACTTGACGTTGCCCAAAGCGTTGGCCTTGGCGTCGATGACCTTGTCGATGGCGATGGCCTGTCCGGCGTTGGCGCCGACCTGGAACAGCTGGCTGGAGAACGAACCGTCCAGCAGCTTGGTGCCGTTGAAGTCGGACTGCTTGGCGACGCGGTCGATCTCCGAGCTCAGCTGCTTGACTTCGGCGTTGAGCGCGGCGCGGTCGGAGGCGGAGTTGGTGGCGTTGGCCGACTGCACCGACAGCTCGCGGATGCGCTGCAGGTTGTTGCCGATCTCGGTCAGCGAGCCCTCGGCCACCTGGGCCAGGGAGATGCCGTCGTTGGCGTTGCGCACGGCCACGTCCAGGCCGCGGATCTGGGTACTGAAGCGCTCGGAGATGGCGAGGCCGGCGGCGTCGTCCTTGGCGCTGTTGATGCGCAGGCCGGAGGACAGGCGCTGGATGGTGGTGGCCAGCGAGGCGCCGCTCGAGCTCAGGTTGCGCTGGGCGTTGAGCGACATCGTGTTGGTGTTGATTACCTGTGCCATGAATGCGGTTCCTTAGGCGGTTGAGGCACGGTGAGGGATGGAAGGCGCGTCCCCGGCCGTGCCGCCGGGGGCGCTTTTGATCAGCGCTGCAGCAGGCTGAGCACGTTCTGCGGCACCTGGTTGGCCTGGGCCAGCATGGCCGTGCCGGCCTGCTGCAGGATCTGGGTGCGGGTCAGTTCGGCGGTTTCCTTGGCGAAATCGGTATCGCGGATGCGGCTGCGCGAGGCGGCCAGGTTCTCCGAACTGGCCTGCAGGTTCGCGACCACCGAGGTGAAGCGGTTCTGGATGGCGCCCAGGTCGGCACGGGCGCCGTTCACGGATTCGAGCGCCTTGTCGATGATGTCCAAGGCCTGTTGCGCACCCTCGAAGGTAGTGACGTCCAGGTCCTTGACGAACTTGGCGGCGCTGGCGGTGTACGCGGTGGTCGCGGC
>DATHAV010000464.1:0-3756 GCA_035296505.1 Pseudoxanthomonas sp. | reverse complement strand
CCCTACAACTTGGCTGGACCTGGCTTTGCCGTGACGCAGGACGTAGGGCATCCCATAGAAGTCGGATGCGCTGCGATGCCAGCAGACTGTAAAATTCACCAAGCAACCGAAAGAGCCGGATCATGGAATGCACACCTACCGTCAGACCCTCAAGTACGAAGTTGCACGCGACCTGATCAATAGACGTATCGCGATCATCACCGACCAGCTTGAGGACGAAGAAGCCAAGCCCAACCCCGATGCTGCGCTGATCGATCAGCTCGAGGAACTGATGGCCGAGGTTGGCGCATCCACCTCGGACCTGGACGTGACCGACGAAGCCGGTCTCGATGCATCCATCGAGGCCAACCGGACGACTTGGTAGGCTTTCTGTAACGCTGCTATGCCCCCAAGAAGCAAAAAAAACCGCCCCGGAGGGCGGTCTACGTAGAACGATGGCTGGCACCTCTACCGCTTCAGCTCCACATGAAAGTTGTCCATGCCGGGTGCAAGACACCTGAAGAATTGGATCAACTCGTCGATTCCCCGCCAGTCCTGCTTTGTCGCCGACTCCGCAACCTGGCGGATTACGAGTCCCTTGCTGGGGTCCATCCGGCACTCGAAGCTATTGCCGATGACACCTATGCACACGGCCTTGTTGCCGCGCCTGGAGACAGTCCTGCGCTTGGTCATTACTTACCCTCCTTAAGGGTGTTGCTGGACGAGAATGTCGATCTTAGGCGCTCCTGCAGGGCATTCCGATAGGCAGGATTCGGAACGAACGCAGATCGCCCCATTGCCGCGTGTTCCAGCCGCCGGGAGGATGTCTGGAGGCCCGTGCTCGGGTCAAGGCGGTTGGACATTGGGTTCAGCATGTCGTTGGCTCCACGTCCCAGTCGCCCCGGCATGCCCACCGCTGACTTGCCGCCACTCGCCATCTGGCCGAAGGTGATGGCTGCCGCAGACATGCCACCGGCCAAGCCCGCCGCCAGACCACCCAGGCGGTACAGAAGCAGAAGGATGACGATGGAAAGCACGCTCAGCGACAGGGCCGTGAACAGCGTGTTCTGCTCGCCGGTGATGTCCACTGTCCCGATGAAGGCGGCAAAGATCTTCATCATGAACGCACGGCGTGCCCAATCTTCGGCATCACGCTTGGTGCGAAAGGTCTTAGCTTTGGTCGGCCATCCCTGCTTCCGGATGACCGCTTTGCATGTTCCGGATGGGGTTTTTTACAACAGTCGCCATGAGGCGCCTTGTTTCGGCAATGTACCGAAACTGTACCTTTGGACCTTATCACGGCACGAGAGACGCAGGTAACTGCTTGAAATAACTGGTGGGCCGTGATGGATTCGAACCATCGACCAAAAGATTAAAAGTCTTCTGCTCTACCGACTGAGCTAACGGCCCGGTGCAACCCGGCATTGCGCCGGTGCGCATTCTAGCGCACGGGCGCGGTGCAGTCAGGCGTAGCGGGTGGGGTCGGCGACGCCGGCGTCGGCGAAGCCGGCGGCGCGCAGCCGGCAGGCGTCGCACTGGCCGCAGGCCAGGCCTTGGGCGTCGGCGCGGTAGCAGGACACCGTCTGGCCGAAATCAATGCCCAGGCGCAGCCCTTCGCGCACGATGTCGGCCTTGCCCATGCGCATCAGCGGCGCGCGGATGCGCAGCCCGGCGCCTTCCACGCCGGCCTTGGTGGCGAGATTGGCGAGGGTTTCGAAGGCCTCCACGAACTCGGGCCTGCAGTCGGGATATCCCGAGTAATCGACCGCGTTGACGCCGCAGAAGATCTCGGTCGCCCCCAGCACCTCGGCCCAGCCCAGCGCCACCGACAGCATGATGGTGTTGCGCGCAGGGACATAGGTGACGGGGATGCCGGCGCCGCCTGCCTCCGGCACTTCGATACCGTCGGTGAGCGCGGAGCCGCCGATCGCGCGCAGATCCACGTTCACCGTCTTGTGCGCGGCCGCGCCCAGCGCCTTGGCCACGCGCGCGGCCGCGTCGAGTTCGGACGTGTGGCGCTGGCCGTAGCGCACGCTGAGCGCATGGGTAACCAAGCCCTGCTCGCGCGCGATGGCGAGGACCACGGCGGAATCCATGCCGCCCGAAACCAAGACGACGGCCTTCTTCATCGGCATCCCGAGCTACGAAGGCAGGAGTTCATGCGGCTCCCGGGCTGAGGACATGACCGTTTCGTAGCGAAGGCGCGGAGGCGACCGTAGACGAAAGGCGACCTGCGCACGTCGCGTGGGCGCTACGACGCACGCTAATAGCAAAGCGTAGGTGCGGCGCACCGGCAGGCATGGCGACAATGCACTCACCTGCCCGGCTCGTCGTTCCACAGCAGCTTGTGGAGCTGCATCTGGAAGCGCACCGGCAGGCGATCGCGCACGATCCAGTCGGCCAGGTCGCGAGGCGACAGCTGCGACTGGCTGGGCGAGAACAGCACGTCGCAGCGCTCGTGCAGGCGGTGCGAGGCGACCACATCGCGTGCCCATTCGTAGTCCTCGCGCCCGCACAGCACGAACTTGACCTGGTCGCGCGCGGTCAGCAGCGGCAGGTTGTCCCAGCGGTTGCGCGACTGTTCCGCCGATCCAGGCGTCTTGATGTCCAGCACGCGCGAGACCCGGGAATCGACGCCGGCGATGTCCAGGGCGCCCGAAGTCTCCAGCGAGACCTCGAGCCCGGCATCGCACAACGCCCGCAGCAGGGTCAGGCAGCGTTTCTGCGCCAACGGCTCGCCGCCGGTGACGCAGACGTGGCGCACCCCATGGGAAACCACGTCCTGCACGATGGCGTCGATGTCGCGCCACTGCCCGCCGTGGAAGGCGTAGGCGGTATCGCAGTACTGGCAGCGCAGCGGGCAGCCGGTGAGGCGCACGAACACCGTCGGCCAGCCGGCGGTCGCGGCTTCGCCCTGCAGCGACAGGAAGATCTCGGTGATCTTCAGGCGATCGCTGGCAGCCTGGACGATCTGGCTGGGAAAGGCGGCATTCATTGAAAGGTTGAACGGCTTCGCGCACGAAGGGCGGCGGTGCCTGTGGTCTGGCGGTTGGTCGAAACGGCTGCTCGTGAACGCGGGCCGGCGACTACCCAATGGCTCAGCGCATGCGGCTGACGCGAATCGTGCGGAGGCGGTCGTCGGCGGTACGGGCGACGTCGCTGCCGGGATAGCGCTCCATCACCTGGCCCAAGGTGCGCTCGGCAGCGTCTGCCTGGCCCAGGCCGTATTCGGCCAGGCCCAGTTTGAGCAATGCGCCGGAGGCCTTGTCGTGGGTCGGATACTGGGCCAGCAGGACGCGGAACTGTTCTATCGCCAGCTGGTAGTTCTGGGTCACGTAGTAGCTTTCGCCGAGCCAATACAGCGCGTTGGGTGCGTAGGCGCCGCTGGGATAAAGCTCCAGGAAACTCAGGAACAGCTGCGACGCATCCGCATAGTTGCCGGCCTTCAACGCGTTGAAGGCAACGCCGTAAGCCGTGCGTTCGTCATCGGCCTGGGCACTGGCGCGGGCATCGCCGTGGACCGCCGGCGGACGTTCATCCGCCGGCGCCCTGGTCAGCGCGGCGGCAGGCGTACTCGCGGCGCCCGCAGCCACCGGTGGTGCGGCCGGCGGGACCGTGCCGCCGCCTTCCAGCCGGTTGAGCCGCCCGTCGAGGTCGAGGTACTGGTCGCGGTTGCGCTGCTTGAGCTGTTCGCTGTCGTTCTGCAGCTGTTCGACCAGCGCGCGCAGCTGCTGCAGCTCGGTGCGCATCTCGCCTACCTGGTTCAGCAGGTCGAGA
>DATHAV010000463.1:0-4408 GCA_035296505.1 Pseudoxanthomonas sp. | reverse complement strand
AGGTGGTGGCCGGCGTGTTTCCCGGAACCTCGCGCTCGGCCGCGGCCATCTTCATGGCCATGCTGGCCGGCACCAGCCGGCGCTCGGCGGCCACCGAATTCGTGTTCCTGGTCGGCATCCCCACCATGTTCGCCGCCAGCGGCTTCGCCTTCGCCGAACTGCTGGTCGAGGGCGGCGCGGCCGAAGAGGCGTGGGGCGAGGTCGCGCTGGCGTTCGCCGCGGCCACGGCCACCGGCTTCCTGGTGGTGAAGTGGCTGCTGGGCTACATCAAGGCGCACCGCTACACGGTGTTCGCGGTATACCGCCTGATCCTGGGCGCGGGGCTGCTGCTGTTGATGCCGGCCGGGAGCTGAGCGGCGCGGGGCGCGACTGGCCCCGCCGGATCAAGCGGAGACGGCGGGGTTCAGCGAGTAGGTGCCGTGGACCGCGGCCTCGGCCAGGACGTGGCCCTGCATCGCCCGCAGCACGTCGGCGGCGGTGAAGCGTTCGGGCAGATCGAGCGTCTCCGCATCCAGCGCGAACAGGCGGAAGAAGTAGCGGTGCGTGCGCAGGTCGTTGAACGGCGGATACGGGCCGTCGTAGCCGCGGTAGTCGCCGCCCATGTCGGCGTCCCCGGCGAACCAGCCGGTGTAGTCGTTCAGTCCCTGGCGCGCGCCGGGCAGGCCGGGCGGATCCTGCTTGCCCTTGACGGCGACGCCGTCGCTGCAGCTGCCCGCGGCGATCTCGCGCAGCCCCGCAGGAAGGTCTGCGGCGACCCAGTGGATGAAGTCCGTGCGCGGCTGGTCGACCGGGATCGCCTGGTCCTTGCGGTTGACTGTCTCCGGCACCGTGGGCACGTCGGGATCCACGCAGATCAGCGCGAACGAACGCGTGCCCTCCGGCACCTCGTCCCAGGCCAGGTGCGGGTTGCGGTTGCCGGCGAAGCCGTCCGGCTGGCCCATGGCGAACTCGGGCGGGATCGGCGTGCCGTTGTCGAAGCTGTCGCTGCGGATACGCATGGTCGTCTCGGAGGGTGTCGTGGGTTAGTCAGTCGGCAGGGTAGCCAAGCCGGACCGCGATCGGCGTCAGTGCCGCGAACGGTTCGGCCAGCGCCTGGGCATAGTGGCGCCAGTGGCCGGCGGCGAACCTCGGCGGGCCGACCGAAGCGGGCGCCGGCACGCGCGCCTGCAGGGCTTCGTCGACCGCCGCGGCCGCGGCCTGAGGATCGTCGCCAACCGCATCGGTGCGGATGACGCGGGTGGGAAACCACTGGCGCTCGTGGACGTCCGCCGCCTGGGCCAGGGTCGCGGCCAGCCACTCCGCGGCGGCCTGCGGCGAAGCCAGGGCGAACGGGATCGGGGTGCCGAACGCCAGCCAGTCCAGCAGCATGTCGCGCGGGTCGCGGATCACCATCGCCAACATCGCCTCGCGCAGGTGCGGCCGCAGCGCGACCAGCAGCGCGTTGTCCCACCACGGCAGCCAGTCGATGATGCCGCCGCCCTTGTCCACGCCGCGCGCCGGCAAGGCCGCGCGCCACCGCTCCACCAGCTGCCGGCCGCTGACGCTCCCGTTGGCCAGCCCTTCGACGACCGCGAAGGCCTGCAGCCCGTCCTGCGGCGGCTGCGGGCCCAGACGGTCGCCGCGGAACTCGTACGCCGACTGCAGCACCGCCGCGATGCGCTCGATGCCCGAGCCCGGGGCGCCCCACAGGAACACGGCCATCGGCGCGTTGTCGGGACGCTCCGCCAGCGCCGGCCACTGCGGCGGCGGCGCGCTGGGCGCGGGCGGCGACACCCGCTGCGGCGCCAGCAGCCGCTGCATCTGCGACCACGCGGCCACGGCCGCCGGACTGTCGCCGGCCTGGTCCTGGCTCAGCCCGAGCATGCCGAGCAGGAACATGCGCTCGCCCGGTGCGTCCGCCGCTTGCAGCCAGGCATCGATCCGGGTCACCGCCAGCGCCGGATCGCGCGCCATGAGGCGGTTGAGGACGTGCAGACGGGCCTCGGCGTGCGAGTGGTCGAGGTCGAGGATCCGCTGCGCGGTCGCGTCCGCCTCGAGGGCTTCGCCAGCCTGCTGCTGCAGCGCCAGCCTGGCCTCCCACGGCAGCGGCGACTGCGGCATCGCCTCGGCCCAGCGATCGAGCACCCTGTCCGCATCGGCGCGCTCCTGCTCGATGGCCAGGCGCGCCTGCCACAGCGCCGGCGCGTCCGAGGTCGTGGCCAGTGCCGCTTCCAAGGTGTTGCGTGCTTCGTCCCGCAGGCCCAGCCGCTGCCAGGCCTGCATCAGCGCCTGCAGCGTGCCCGGGTCGTCGGGCATCGCCGCCAGCGCGGCGCGCAGCGGCGGCAGCGCCTGCTCGGGCTGGCCGGCGGAAAGCCGCAGGAATCCCGCCAGCCGGTGCAGCGCCGGCGTCGCATGCTGCGCGTCGGCCAGCAGCGGCTCGAGCTCGTCGGCCGCGTCGGCCGGCCGTCCCTGCCGCGCGACCAGGTCCGACAGCAGCGCGCGCATCCTGGACGCACCGGGAAGGCGATCCATCAGCCCGCGGAACGCCTGCTCGGCGAACGCCCAGTGCCCGTTGCCCATGTACACGAAGCCGGCCGCGTAGCGCAGCTGCAGGTCGTCGGGCGCCTGCTGCAGGGCGCCGGTGATCCGCACCAGCGCCTGCTCCGGCTGGCCGCGATGCAGCGCCAGCATGCTGTCGATCGCGGCCAGCTGCGGATGCTCGGGGACCACGCGGGCGGCGAGGCGGTTGAAGCGCTCGGCCTCGTCCAGGTCGCCGCGGCCCAGCGCCAGCTGCGCCTGCATCAGGTAGGCGCCGAATTCGTTGGGATCCAGGCGGCTGGCGCGCTGCAGCGCCGACCGCGCCTCCCCGACCTGGCGCGCGCCGATCAGCAGTCCGGCGCGCAGCAGCTGCAGCCTGGCGTCCTCCGGCGCCAGGCCGATGGCGCGGTCCATGCTCTGCAGCGCGGCCCCGTGATCGCCGCGCTGCTGCCATGCCGCCGCCAGCCAGCGATGGGCCTGCGGGTCGTCCGGCTGCAGCTGCGCCCACTCGCGCGCCCGGTCCAGGGCCTGGTCCACCGCGTTGTTGCGCAGCGCTTCGATGATGGCGTCTTGCATGGAATCCCGGCTCGTGGGCAAGGCCGCATTCTACCCGTCGACCGCCACCGTCTCCGGGACGCTCCGGGCCAGACGCTGGGTCACCCAGCGCTCGGCGAAGCCGTCGCACACCGCGTTCTCGATGAAACCGCAGTGTCCGCCCCAGGGTGCGATCTCCAGCCGCGCGTCGTCCGGCAGCTGCCAGTCGCGGAAGGTGTCGAACGGGATCACCGGATCGTCCTCGGCCATCAGGATGTCGGCTGGGACCCGCAGCCCAGCCAGGCGCGCACCGGCGATCGAATAGCCGTCGAAGTACGCGTCCAGGCTGCCGAACTCGGTGTGCCGCTCGACCAGCCAGCCGGTGAGGTCGCGCAGGCCTTTGGAGAGGATGGCGCGGTCGTAGTCGTGCAGCTTGGGGAACAGCCGCTGCTTGCGCTGCAGCGAGCTGCGCCACTTGCGCTGGAAATACCAGTGGTAGAACGGCAGCCCGCGCTCCATTTCGTTCATGGTGGCGGCGGGGTCCAGCACCGGGCAGACCGCGACCGCGCGCTGCAGCTCCAGCCCCGCAGCCGGGCCGTGCAGGGCCAGGCGCAGGGCGAAGTTGCCGCCCAGCGAATAGCCGGCCACGCTCATCGGCCGGGTGGGGAAGCGCCGGGCCACGTCGCGCGCCGCGTGCACCACTTCGTCCAGCAGGTTGGAGTGGAACAGGCCTTCGTTGAGGTGATGGGTGTCGCCATGGTCGCGGAAGTTCAGGCGCAGCACCTCGAACCCGGCCTCCAGCAGACGCGCGGCGGTCATGCGCATGTAGCTGGAGTCGGCGCTGCCTTCCCAGCCGTGCAGCAGCAGGGTCAGGCCGCGGGACTGCGCGTGCGGCCGCGCACTGTGCCAGCCCTGCAGGCGCACGCCGTTGCCGCCGTCGAGGATGTGCTCGGTAGTCACCGCGCCGCTGGCGTTGAGCGCCTGCAGTCCGCGGCGGCGGCGCAGCGTGCTGGAGCTCAACACCGACTGCAGGTGCGGGTTGCGCAGCCACTTGGGCGGCTGGTAGTCGGCGGCGGTCAGCATGCGTTCGAGCCCGCGCGCAGGAATTGGAGCTTGGCTTGCAACCGGCTCATCCCGCCTGCCCCATGGCCGCCACGATGCGCGCCCGCGCGACCTCCGCGATCTGCCGGCGGCCCTCCAGTTCGCCCGGCAAGATCGGTTCGAGGAAGCACACCGCCGCCTCGCGCGGCGGCTCGCCGAGCAGGCGGATGAAGTTGGCCATGAAGTTCTCGGTCGGCCCGAACGCCACCACCGGCTGGGCGCCGCCGCGCTCGCCGTAGCGCAGCGCGACCGGCTG
>DATHAV010000462.1:0-2115 GCA_035296505.1 Pseudoxanthomonas sp. | reverse complement strand
CGCCTGCGTGTCGGTGCACGGCGCCAACCGTTTAGGGTCCAACTCGCTGCTCGACCTGGTGGTGTTCGGGCGCGCGGTCGCCAACCGCTGCGCGGAAACCATCCGCTCCAACTCGCCGCACAAGCCGCTGCCGGCCGACGCCTGCGACAAGGCGCTTGCGCACCTGGACAGGCTGCGCAACGCCAACGGCGGCACCCCGACTGCGGTGATCCGCGACAACATGCAGCGCACCATGCAGAACGACGCGGCGGTGTTCCGCACCTCCAAGACGCTCAAGGAAGGGCTCGACAAGATGACCGAGATATTCGACTCCTTCGAGGACGTGAAGGTCAGCGACCGCTCATTGATCTGGAACACCGACCTGCTGGAGACCTACGAGCTGCACAACCTGCTGCTCAACGCGGTGGCCACGATCGGCTCGGCCGAGCAGCGCCAGGAAAGCCGCGGCGCGCACGCGCACGAGGATTTCCCCGACCGCGACGACGAGAACTGGCACAAGCACACCCTGGTCAACGTCGACGAGAAGGGCCGCTGCAGCTTCGATTTCCGCCCGGTGCACATGTACACGTTGACCCAGGACGTGGACGTGGTGCCGCCCAAGCCGCGCGTGTACTGAAGATCGCGCCGATGGACCTGGGATCGACCGCCTGTCTGCCCGCCTTCGCCGTTCTGGCGCCGCCGGCGGTGAGCGTGCATCCCCATTGGGTCCACGAAACTCGCTCGAGCCGGCTCGGCCGGAGTGCCGCATCCGCTCCGGCGTTCCCGGTCGGCTTCATCGCTTTCTTGGTCTACCGATACGTGATCCACCCAGCCCGCCGCGCTTGGCGGCCAGCCCACCCAATCGTGCAGGATTAACGTGGCCGAATTCACCCTCCCGAAGAACTCCCGGATCCAGAAGGGCAGGCACTTCCCCGCGCCCGGCGCGAAGAACGTGCGCACCTTCAAGGTCTATCGCTGGAACCCGGACGACGACGCCAACCCGCGCACCGACACGTTCGAGATCGACCTCGATTCGTGCGGGCCGATGGTCCTGGACGCGCTGGTCAAGATCAAGAACGAGATCGACCCGACGCTGACCTTCCGGCGTTCCTGCCGCGAGGGCATCTGCGGCTCGTGCGCGATGAACATCGACGGCACCAATACCTTGGCCTGCACCAAGGCGATCGAGGACTGCCGCAAGTCCGAAGTGCCGGTCTATCCCCTGCCGCACATGGACGTGGTCAAGGACCTGGTGCCGGACCTGACCCACTTCTATGCGCAGTACGCCTCGATCAAGCCGTGGATCCGCACCCAGACTCCGGCGCCGACCGACCGCGAGCGGCTGCAGTCCCCCGAGGACCGCAAGCAGCTGGACGGGCTGTACGAATGCATCCTGTGCGCGTGCTGCTCGACCTCGTGCCCGAGCTACTGGTGGAACGGCGAACGCTACCTGGGCCCGGCGATCCTGCTGCAGGCCTACCGCTGGATCGTGGATTCGCGCGACGAGGACACCGGCACCCGCCTGGACGACCTGGAGGATCCCTTCAGGCTGTACCGCTGCCACACCATCATGAACTGCGCACGCACCTGCCCGAAGGGACTGAATCCGGCGCTGGCGATCGCCGAGATCAAGAAACTGATGCTGGCGCGGCGCTCCTGAGCCGCAGTCCGCGATCCCCGCACCGGCGGGGATCGTCGCATTCAACCCGCGAAACGAGAGGCGAGCATGGCTTCGGCATCGATCTTCTGGCCCATGGTGGCGATGGCGGCGCTGACGCTGGCGGTGATGCTGCTGATGGCGCGCGAGCGAATCGGCCAGCTGCGGCGCAAGCGCGTGCACCCGCAGTCGGTAGCCCTGTCCGGACAGTTGGCTTCCAAGCTGGACGACACCCGCTGCGCCGACAACTTCCGCAACCTGTTCGAGCTGCCGGTGCTGTTCTACGCGGCGCTGCTGGTGGCATTCGTCACCGCCCAGGGCAACGCGACCGTGATCGGGCTGGCGTGGGCGTTCGTGGCCCTGCGCGTCGCGCACAGCGCGATCCACTGCACCTACAACAAGGTCCTACACCGATTCGGCGTCTATCTGGCCGGCGCGCTGGTGCTGTTCGTGCTGTGGGGACGCCTTGCATGGGGCCT
>DATHAV010000461.1:0-1567 GCA_035296505.1 Pseudoxanthomonas sp. | reverse complement strand
GCGCGAGCTGTTCGCCGAAGCGGTCGCGCGCGAAGCGGCCGGGCGCGCGGCGCTCGGGCAGGTCGTGTTCGGCAGCGACCTCGACCCGCATGCGATCCATGCCGCGCGCGACAACGCGCACGCCGCCGGCGTCGAGGGCGCGATCCGGTTCGGCACCTGCGACATCGCCGACCTGCAGGCGCCGCCGTTCGCCCGCGGCAGCGTGGTCTGCAATCCGCCCTACGACGAGCGCCTTGCGGCCGACGCCACGCTGTACCGCCGCCTCGGCAGCGCACTCAAGCGCACCGTGCCTGGCTGGCGCGCCGGTCTGCTGTGCGGCGACGCGGAACTCGCCCACGCCACCGGCCTGCGCGCCAGCAAGCGCTACCGGATGTTCAACGGCGCGATCGAGTGCGCGCTGATCGTGTGCGATCCGATCGCCCCGCCGCAGCGCGAGGACGCGGCGCCGCGCCAGCTAGGCGAAGGCGCGACCATGGTCGCCAACCGCCTGCGCAGGAACCTGCGCAAGCTCAAGGCCTGGCGCCAGCGCGCAGGCGTGAGCTGCTTCCGCGCCTACGACGCCGACCTGCCCGAGTACGCCGCCGCCATCGACGTCTACGAAGAGGCCGACGGCGAGGCCCGCGCCTTCCTGCACGTGCAGGAGTACGCCGCGCCCGAAGAGATCCCCGAGGCCGACGTGCGCCGCCGCCGCAACGAGCTGCTGTCGGCCGCGCGCGAGGTGTTCGCGGTGCCGGCCGAGCGCGTGGCGCTGAAATCGCGCGAGCGCGGCAAGGGCGGCAGCAAGTACGCGAAGCCCGCGCGGCAGCCCGCGCGCGGCGAGCTGCTCACCGTGCGCGAGCACGGTGCGCGCCTGCGGGTGAACCTGTTCGACTACCTCGACACCGGCCTGTTCCTGGACCACCGCCCGCTGCGAGGCCGCATGGCCTTGGAAGCGCGGAGCAAGCGCTTCCTCAACCTGTTCGGCTACACCGGCGTGGCCAGCGTGCAGGCGGCCGTTGCCGGCGCCGCCTCCACCACCACCGTGGACCTCTCGTCCACCTACCTGGAGTGGTGCGCGGCCAACCTGTCGCTCAACGGCTTCGGCGGCGCCCAGCACCGCCTGGTGCAGGCCGACGCCCTGCGCTGGCTGGAGGCCGAGCGCAACCGCTACGAGGTGATCTTCTGCGACCCGCCCACCTTCTCCAACTCCGCCCGCGCCGACGACTTCGACGTGCAGCGCGAGCACGTGCGCCTGCTGCGCGCCTGCGTCGACCGCCTCACCACCGAAGGCGTGCTGTATTTCTCCAACAACTTCCGCCGCTTCAGGCTCGACGCCGACGCCGTGGCCCAATTCGCGCGCTGTGAGGAAATCACCCCGCAGACCATCGACCCGGATTTCGAGCGCAATCCGCGCATCCATCGATGCTGGCGGCTGATGAGGGTTTAGGGCTTAGGAGATTGGCTGCTATTGACCCAAAGCAGACATTTCTTAGCTCAGGGACGGTCCACAGACTCAGTATGCCGCTGGCGCCCCATCCCAGTACATGGGTGTGGTTTGAGTCGTTGCCACGTCCTTATGGCCCAAGAG
>DATHAV010000460.1:0-3917 GCA_035296505.1 Pseudoxanthomonas sp. | reverse complement strand
CGAGCTGTCCGGCGGCATGGCCCGGCGCGTGGCCCTGGCCCGGGCGCTGGCGCTGGACCCGCCGCTGATGATCTACGACGAGCCGCTGACCGGGCTGGACCCGATCGCCAGCGGGGTGATCATGGACCTGATCCAGCGGCTCAACCGCACCCTGGGCCTGACCAGCATCATCGTCACCCACCACGTGCGCGAGACCCTGCCGATCACCGACCAGGCGCTGGTGATCGCCAACGGCGGGGTGGTGTTCTCGGGCGCGCCGGACACGCTGGAGGCCAGCGCCGATCCGCTGGTGCGGCAGTTCCTGCGCGGCGAAGCCGACGGTCCGATCGCCTTCGACGCCATGCCGCGCAGCGAGGCCGCCTGATGGGGTTGGCCGCTTCGATCCGGTCGCTGGGCCGCGGCGGGCTGTTCACGCTGTCGGTGCTGCGCGCCTCCAGGCCGACCCGCGACTTCCTCGCCGAGCTGGTGCGCGAGATCTACAAGGTCGGCGCGCGCTCGCTGCCGATCATCGCCGTCGGCGGCGCCTTCGTCGGGCTGGTGCTGACCCTGCAGGGCTACCGCACCTTGACCACCTTCGGCGCCTCCGACGCGCTGTCCACCCTGCTCGGCCTGTCGCTGTACCGGGAGCTGGGCCCGGTGCTGACCGCGCTGCTGTTCATCGGCCGCGCCGGCAGTTCGATCGCCGCCGAACTGGGGCTGATGCGCGCCACCGACCAGATCAAGGCGCTGGAGCTGATGGCCATCGATCCGGTGGCCAAGGCGGTGGCGCCGCGCTTCTGGGCGGCGGTGCTGACCGTGCCGCTGCTGACCGGGTTGTTCTGCAGCCTGGCGATCAGCGCCAGCTACCTGGAAGCGGTGCACGTGCTGGGCCTGGACAACGGCGTGTTCTGGTCCGCGCTGAGCAACAGCGTCGACTTTCGGGACGACTACGGCGTGGCCCTGCTGAAGGCCGCGGTATTCGGCGCGGTGACCGCGCTGGTCGCCGCCTACGAAGGCTTCCACGCCGAGCCGACCATCGAGGGCACCTCGGTGGCCACCACCCGCGCGGTCGTAAACGCCTCGCTGCTGGTGCTGATGTTCAACTTCATCCTTTCCGCGCTGCTGTTCCGGTGACGCGTATTCCCTGCAACGACCCGCGCCCGCCGGCGCGGACTTTTTCGAGGTGACAGCCATGGCCGTTCGCGGACCCCGTCTTGAATTCGCCGTCGGCGCCTTCCTGCTGCTGGCGCTGGCCTCGCTGCTGGTGCTGGCGTTCGCCTCGACCAACAAGAAGTTCGGCTTCGGCGGCGGCAGCTACGCGCTGACCGCGCGCTTCAGCAACCTGGGCCAGCTGCGGCCGCAGGCGCCGGTCAAGGTGGGCGGCGTGGTGATCGGCCAGGTGGCGGAGATCCGGCTGGACCCGGCCACGTTCGACTCCATCGTCACCCTGGACATCGACAGCCGGTACAAGGACCTGCCCGCCGACACCTCCGCCGGCATCTTCACCAGCGGCCTGCTGGGGGAGAACTACATTGGCCTCTCGCCCGGCGGCGATCCGGAGACGCTCAAGCCTGGCGAGGAAATCGCCTACACCCAGCCCGCCGTCGACCTGCTGCAGCTGGTCGGCAAGTACATGTTCGGCGGCGGCGCGCCCGGCGCCCAGGGCGGCACCGAGCCGGCCGCCGCCGACACTTCACTCCCCCCAGAGGAACCGCAACCATGAAGAAGTCCCTGCTAGCCATGTTCGTCGCTTCGTCGCTGCTGCTGGGTGTCCCGCTCGCCGCCGGCGCCCAGGCCACCAAGCCCGCCGCCGCGCCCGCCGCGCAAGGGTCGGCCGGCAAGCTCGTGCTCGACAACAGCACCCGCATCCTGACCACGCTGGAACAGCGCCGGACCGAGTTCCAGGCCAACCGCGGCGCGCTCAAGCAGTTCATCGAAACCGAGTTCAACCGCGTGTTCGACCGCAACTACGCCGCGCGCCTGGTGCTGGGCGTGCACGGACGCGGAGCCTCCGAGGCCGACGTGCAGCTGTTCGCGGACGCGCTGGCCGACAACCTGACCGCCCGCTACGGCAACTCGCTGCTGGACTTCAACTCCAGGCTGCGGGTGCGGGTGAAGTCCGAAACCCCGCTGCCGGGCAACCGCGGCGTGCGGGTGTCCAGCGAGCTGCTGCGCGAGGGCGGCGAGCCGATCCCGGTCGACTACCTGCTGCGCAACGTGGGCGGGCAGTGGAAGGTGTTCGACGTGATGGTCGAGGGCATCTCGTACGTGCAGACGTTCAAGAACCAGTTCGACGCGCCGCTGCGCCAGAAGTCGATCCGCGACGTGGCGGCCGACCTGCGTGCGGGCAAGGTCCAGGCCGATGCGGGCAACTGAGGCCTCGGTGCGGCGCGAGGGCGAGGCGCTGGTGTTCGCTGGCCCGCTCGACCGCGCCGCGGCCGCCTCGCTGTGGGCCGCCGCGGCCGGCGCCCTGCCCGATGCGCGACGCATCGTCCTGACCGGCGTCACTTCCGTGGACAGCGCCGGGCTGGCATTGTTGTCGGCGCTGGCGACGCGGCTGCGCGAGACCGGCGTCGAGCCGCGGATCGAGGGCGAGCCGGCCGGCCTGCTGGAGCTGCGTACCGCCTACCGCCTCACCGCCGGCCTGGATTTTCCCGGCGCGGCCTCCATGCCCTAGCCCGCGGCTGCAGCACTGCCGCATCACTTACGCCGATAGACCCAAGGGAACGGGATGACACTGTTACGCATCGCCACTGCCGTCGTACTGGCCGCCCTCGCCTCGGCCTGCGCGTCATCGCCGCCGGTCGCCGCCGAAGCTCCGCCGTCCCAGATGCTGGTGCAGGGGCAGACCGCCGAAGGCGCCGACGTCGCCGAAGCGGCGCCTGCGATCGTCTTGGACACGGCTGCCGCGGACGCGGCTGCCGATGTTCCGCCGGCGGCGCAGCCTGCCGCACCCGCTGGAGTCGGCGAGCCCGTATCGGCCGAGGACGATTTCGCGGCGATCTACGGCCAGAACGGCTACGACCCGGTGGCCGATCCGACGCTGCCCCAGGGCGTGGAGCTGCCGGCCAGCTACGACCCATGGGAGGGCTTCAACCGTGGCGTGCACCGCTTCAACAACGCGGTAGACCGCACCGTGGCGCGGCCGTTGGCGCTGGGCTACGTCGCGGTGGTGCCGCGGCCTGTGCGGCTGGGCGTGAGCAATTTCTTCAACAACCTCGGCCAGCCGCTCAGCGCGGTCAATGCGCTGCTGCAGGGCAAGCCCGGACAGGCGGGGCAGTCGCTGGCGCGGTTCCTGATGAACTCCACGCTGGGCATCGGCGGGATATTCGATCCGGCCAGCGACGCCAAGCTGGCCAATCGCAGCGAGGACTTCGGCCAGACCCTAGGGGTTTGGGGCTGGCGGCGCTCGCGCTACGTGGAGCTGCCGCTGTTCGGGCCGCGCACGGTGCGCGACGTGTTCGGCCTGATCGGCGATGCGCCGCTCTCGCCGATCCGCCAGATCGGGGAAGACCAGGCGCGCGTGTTCCTGCAGGGCCTGCAGCTGGTCGACGTGCGCACCCAGCTGCTGTCCATCGACAGCCTGCGCGAGGGCGCGGTGGACGAATACGCGCTGTACCGCGACTCCTGGCTGCAGCGGCGCAACTACCAGATCGGGGGCGGTTTCCGCACCCAGGACCAGGAGCAGGACCAGAAACTGCCCGACTACCTGCTGGAAGAGGAAGAAAACCCCACCGTGCCGGCCAACGCCATGCCGGTGATCATTCCCGCGCCCGGCGGCTGAGCGCTGCTTCGGCTAGGCAAAAAGCCCTGATTTCTGGGCTTTTGTCGGTGGCGGCGCGAAGATATCGGTAGAACGCCGGAAACAGCGCCCGTTCACGGTCCGCTTTCCTCGTCATCGTCCAGCATCGGCGGCGCCACGTCGCTGTCGTCCAGGC
>DATHAV010000459.1:0-1865 GCA_035296505.1 Pseudoxanthomonas sp. | reverse complement strand
CTGGCGCCTGCCGCTGCCGCATATGGGCGTGGACCTGGCGCTGGCCGCGGGCCACGCCTGGCCACGCGGCCTGGTGCTGGCGGACCCGATGGCGCTGCGGCAGGCGCTGGCCGAAGCGGGTTCGCCCGCGCGCATCGAAGGCCCGCTGTCCGCGCCGCTGGCCCGCTTGGCCCACGTGCGCGCGGCCGCCACGCGCCTCTGGCTGGACCATGCACTGGTGAAATTCGCGATCTTCCCGCTGCTGCCCGCGGCGGTGGCGTTCCGGCTGCACCAGGTGATCGCTTTCGGCGGACCCTTCGGCGAGTACCACACCTACGGGCTGAAGGCCTGGCTCACCGGCGCGGCCATCTGGTGGGCCTCGTGGTCGCTCGGGCTGATGCTGTTCGCGGCCGCCCTGCGGATCGTCATCGAATGCGTCACCCTGCTCGCGCTGCCGCTGCCGGACCCGCGCGCAATGGCGCTGCGCGAAACGATGATGTGGCTGGGGCGGGCGGCATTCTTTATCGGCGTGCCTGCGTGGCTGGGGCTGCGGCTGGTTTCCGGGTGAAGGCAGAAGTGCTCCAGCCGCTCGAGGCGGGCGACTGATCCTGCGGGACAACGCTGTCTTAGCAGCCGCTTCCTTTTGGCATATTGCTCCCAGGAACGCCGGGTTTTCATGCGGAAGACTCTTTGACTCTGGCACGCGGCACGCAGGGGCGCTGGCCGCCTTTGTCACTCCGGTTGAAGCCGAATCAGCCCGCCCGTCCTGGTCCAGGCCGGCGCCTAAATGCGATTCGAGCCGGCCGATCAAGTCGCGCACCAGCGCCGAAGGTCGCTCCACCCCGTCCTCGGTTTGCCGAGGGCGCTGCTCCACGCCGGCGGCGCGATCGTTGTGCCTGCCGATCTGGCTCCGCTGCTGGAGGTCCCATGGGAAACCAGCTTGTTTTTCCCAGAGTTGATCGCGGATCGGCCAGGGTGCCGGATGGAATCCGGGCTGCCTCCGTCCCCCGGCCCAGAAACGGCTACTCGGCGAATTCCGGAAAGACCGGCAGCTTGTCGATATCGCGAGGGTCGTGCTGGATGATCACGGTCGCCTTGAGGTTGGCGGCGATCTTCTTGAAGCGGTCCAGGGAGGCGAGCGAATCGGCGCGGTTGGTGTTCCAGGTCGGCACGCCGTCGGTCCGGTAGTTCTCGTGGAAATGGGTGACGTCGCCGGTCAACAGCACGTAGCCCTTCCTCTCCAGCTTGACCAGCAGCCCGTGGTGTCCCGGCGTGTGTCCGGGCAGGTTGATCATCATCACCCGTCCGTCGCCGAAGACGTCGCGCCGGTCCCCGTTGAGCGGCTCCACCTTGCCGCCGGCCGAAGTCCACGGCGCGAACGGCGCGCGCCGCGCCGCAAAGGCCCTCGCGTCCATGCCCGCTGGCGGTTCGCTCGAGCGCATGAGCTCCCAGTCGCCCTGGCCGATGAGCAGCGTGGCCTTCGGAAAGGACGCCAGCTGGCCGGTGTGGTCGGCGTGATGGTGGCTGATGCCCACGTACTCGACCGAGTCCGGCGCGACCCCGATGCGCGCAAGCTGCTCCACCAGCGACACCTTCGGCGCACGCGGCGTGCCGTCCAGGGCGTTGCCCGTGTCCCAGACCAGGTAGCGATCGCCGTGGCGGACCAGGTAGCAGCTGTAGGTCAGCGTCAGTTTCAGCTCGGGGTACTGCAGCGTGTCCGAAAACGACGCGACGCTGCGCGGCGCCGGCTCGGTTCCGCAGTCCAGCCGGGCGAGACCGACCTCGGCGGCGTGGGCGGAGGCTCCCGCGCCGCAAAGCGCGGCGACGGTGAGCAGCTTGCGAATGCGCGACATAGCGATGGACATACAGGCTCCGGGACGTGTTTG
>DATHAV010000458.1:0-7289 GCA_035296505.1 Pseudoxanthomonas sp. | reverse complement strand
CTGCGGCCATGTGGAGCATCTGTTCGGCCAGGGCGGCGGGCAGCGCATGGCCGAACGGTACGAGGTACCGCTGCTGGGCTCGCTGCCGCTGGACGTGGCGATTCGCGAACACGGCGATGCCGGCAGGCCGGTGGCGGTGGCCGCGCCGGAGTCGCCGGTGGCGCAGGCGTACAGGTCCACGGCGCGGGCGCTGGTCGAGCAACTGGCCAAGCGTCCGCGTGCACCCATGACCATCAGTTCGTCGCTGGTGTGACTCGCTCCGCTAGAATTCAGGCTCCGGCCCGAGGGTCCAGGAAGCACCGAATGAGCATCAAGAGCGACCGCTGGATCCGCCGCATGTCCGAGCAGCACGGCATGATCGAGCCTTACGAGCCTGGCCAGGTGAAGCAAGCCAACGGCGAGCGCATCGTCAGCTACGGCACCTCCAGCTACGGCTACGACGTGCGCTGTTCGCCCGAGTTCAAGGTGTTCACCAACATCAACTCGACCATCGTCGACCCCAAGCGTTTCGACAGCGGCAGCTTCGTCGACGTCAACGCCGAGGTCTGCATCATCCCGCCCAATAGCTTCGCGCTGGCGCGCACCGTGGAGTACTTCCGCATCCCGCGCAGCACCCTGGTGGTGTGTCTGGGCAAGAGCACCTACGCGCGCTGCGGGATCATCGTCAACGTGACTCCGCTGGAGCCGGAATGGGAAGGGCACGTGACCCTGGAATTCAGCAACACCACGCCGCTGCCGGCGCGCATCTACGCCAACGAGGGGGTGGCGCAGATGCTGTTCTTAGAATCCGACGAGCTGTGCGAAACCAGCTACAAGGACCGTGGCGGCAAGTACCAGGGCCAGACCGGGGTGACGTTGCCGCGAACCTGAGCATTGCTGTGGAGGCCAGGCAGCCGTGCCGCCATGAGCTACCGGCGGTCGGAAGCTACCCGGGCTCCATCAGTCCAGGCGCTGAGCGCCAGCGCCCCACAAGCATGGCGAGCGTTTCAGGCGGGTAGGGTCGGGCACTCCCGCTGCCCCAGACCGGCCCAGGCCAGGCGTCGTCGCCCTCATGGCGGCCCACCAGATGCACGTGGAGCTGGGCCACGACGTTGCCGAGCGCGCCGAGGTTGAGCTTGTGCACGCCTGGCTCGTCCAGGAGCAGTCGGCTGGCCTGGTTGAGCTCGGCCAGCAGCAGGCGCTGCTGCTGGCCGTCCAGGTCGATCCATTCGCGGGCGCCGACGACACGCGGCACCAGCAGCAGCCAGGGAAAGCGCGCGTCGTTCATCAGCCGCAGCTGCGAAAGAGGCCCTTCGGCGACCAATACGCTGTCCGCCGCCAGGCGCGAATCGAGTTCGAAGCCGCTCATCGCAGGTGTTCGTCGAAGAACGCCAGGCTGCGGTTCCACGCGAGTTCGGCGCTCGCGGGGCAGTAGTCGTCGCGCACGTCGCAGTTGAAACCGTGGCCCGCGGGATAGGTGTAGGTCCGCATCTGCGGCATCAGGCTGCGGTGCCTGGCCACCATCTTGGGCGGGATCGATGCGTCGCGCGCGCCGAAATGGAACATCACCGGCGCCTCGGCCGGCTCCTCCAGGAACGGCAGGTTGCGCGCGCCGTAGTAGCTGACCGAGGGCCGTCCCAGGCGCAGCGCCGCCAGCAGCGCGACGGTCCCGCCCCAGCAGTAGCCGACCGTTCCGACGGGAGCGCTCGCCCCCAGCGCCTGCGCAGTGAACGCGGTGAGCTCATTGGCCTTTTCGAGCCCCAGCGCCGCGACCAGTTCGCGGCCCCTGGCGATGCCGGCCGCGTCGTAGCCCAGCTCCGCGTTTGGCTCGATGACGTCGAAATAGGCCGGGGCGACCGCCAGATAATCCGCCTGCGCATAGCGGGCCGCCACACTGCGGATATGTGCGTTGACCCCGAAGATCTCCTGGACCACCACGATCGCGGCGCGCGCTTCGCGGTCCGGCGCCACGCGCCACGCGCGGATGCGGCCGTGGGCGGTGTCCAGCTCTATCCACTGTCCCATCGGATGTTCCTGTCCCAGGTGCGGGGCGAGTTTAGCGGAGCGGATCGATATCGGACCGTCGCACGTTGCCGGCGTGCCATGGGCGCGGCAAACGCAGCTAACCATGCGCGGCTTCAATCGACCGATTCGTACTCCACCGCGACGATCACGAAGTTGGCAGTGCCGCCCGGCAGCGCCGCTTCCAGCTCGTCGTCCACCCGCTTTTTCAGCAGCGCGCGCGCCAGCGGCGAATCGATGCTGATGCAGCCCAATCCCGCATCGGTCTCGTCCGGGCCCACGATGCGATAGCGACTGGTCTGGCCACTGTCCACGTTCTCCAGCTCCACCCATGCGCCAAAGAACACCGCCTGCGGATCGCTCGGCTGGCCATCGACCACGCGCAGTGCCTCGAGCCGCTTGCTCAGGTAGCGCACCCGACGATCAATCTCGCCCAGCTGTTTCTTGCGGTAGGCGTACTCGGCGTTCTCGGAGCGGTCGCCCTCGGCGGCGGCGGCGGCCAGCGCCTGCACGACCTCGGGGCGACGGACGCGCCACACTTCCTCCAGTTCGGCCTTGAGGCAGGCATGCCCGCGCCGGGTGATCAGCGCCGTACTGTGCTGGCCCGGTGGACGCCAGCGGCCCATCAGGGCGCGCGGGCGCGGCGGAAGGTGTGGGTGCCGTCGGCGCTCCGCAGCTCCAGATCGGAAACCACCTCGAACCTCACGTCCTTGGCCGATGCACTGGCGGGCGCCAGCAGCAGGGCCTTGGGTCCTGCGCCGGACCAGCGTCCCTGCACGCTCAGGGTGCTGCCGCCGGCCTGCAGGGACTGCACGTAGGAACCGTCGGCCCGCAGCTCCAGGCGCGTATCGCCGTCGCTGTAGCGGCCGACCAGGGCCTGGGCGTGGAGGCCGGGTACGGTGGGACGTGGTGACGCGGCTGCGTCCGGCGCTTCGCGCCCGATCTCTCCGCCGCGCGGAACGGGCTGCTGGCGTACGGCGTCTCCTTCCGGCGTGGACGAGTCGCGCTGGCAGCCAGCCGGTGCGGCCATGGCAAGCGCGAGCGCCCAAAGTGCGACGGTTCTGTTCATAGGGAGTCCTCTGCGCTCAGCGTTTGGCGCCGAACATGCTGCCCAATACGCCGCGAAGAATTTGTCGGCCCAGCCGGGTGCCGACCGTGCGGGGCGGTCCGCTTGGCGATGGTTCGACCATGCCTGGCGGTGCTTGGTGCCGAACGCGACGTCTTTGATCGACTGGCCGAGCCCGCTGGACCGGACCTCCTGTTCGGCGGGCGGGACGTCCGCGGCCATGAGTTCGACCCGCCTCGCCAGCGATTCCGCGGCGGATTCACGATCGACGGCCCTGTCGTACTTGATGCCGGCCGGCTGCCGGTGCGCGCGCGCGCGCGCGTTCGTCGTCGGTGATCGCGCCCATCCGGCAGCGCGGCGGCGCGATCAGCGTCTGCTGCACCGGCGTCGGCATGCCGGTCGCCTGCAGGATCGACACCAGCGCCTCTCCGGTGGCGACCCGGTCGATGGCCTGCGCCACGTCCAGCTTGGGATTGCGCACGGAAGTCTCCGCCGCCGTACGCACCACCTCCTGATCGCGCGGTCAGTCGCGCCGATCCGCTGAGCGGCGATGCAGAAGTTTTTCGCTGCCGTCGCCGTCGCCGTAGCCGGCGCCCGCGAGCCCTGCGACATCGCCTTTGACGTCGGCCATGAACACCGGCACGCCGATGCGCGTGAAGCCTTCGGCGAGCGTCATCAGCGCCACCGTTTTGCCCGTGCCGGTTGCGCCGGCCACCAGCCCGTGGCGGCTGCCGAGCGCCGGAACAAGCTGGACCGCGACATCGTCGGTGATGCCTTCGCCGATCAGGATGGGATCCATGTACGTCCATGACAGAACAGGCGTTGCAGGGATTCTAGCGGCTGCTAGCGATAGTCGGGATCTCCAACGATGGGCCGTGTCGGCGATCGCGCAACGGTTCATGTTCGACGTTGCGCCTGCGGGTAGCCGCGGCTAACCTGCCGCATCGCCAAAATCGCACATCCTATGCCGCCCAGCATTTTCTTCCCTTCGTGCCGGCCTCTGCTGCTGGCGTTGGTCCTGATTCTTTCCGCACCCCAAGCCCTGGCGCAGCGCGTGTCCGCACGCGACCGCGAAGCCTCCGAAGCGTTGTCTCAGCGCATGGCCGCCGCCGAAAAGCGCTACCAGGACGCACTGGTGCTGGGGGCCAACAACGATCCGAAGGCCGGCCCGGAAGGCGATGCCGCGCTGGAGGACATGGAAGACACGCTGGATGCCTGCATCAAGCAGCGCGGCTGCCAGGTGCATACGCTGCTGGCCGCGTACAAGCGCCTGCTCAAGCAGAAGGTCGACGCCGAGGCGTCGGCGTCGGAGGACGAGCCGGTCTACGACCCGCTCGACGACGGCAGCGATCACGCCGGGGCCGCCCAGAGCCTGCCGGAAGCCGCGCGCGCGGCGCGCCTGCTCAACGACCAGCGCCACGCGTTCGACAAGATGGTCGAATACAACCCGGCGGTCCAGGCCGGCATCCGCCGCTGGCTGACCGACATGCGCGTATCGCTGATGACCAGCTACGAGAACTACCAGTACGTGCGCGCCGACATGTGGCCGGCCTGGGAGCGCAACGGCCTGCCCGAGGCGCTGCTGTTCGGGATCATGGCCAAGGAATCCAACGGCAAGGTGCACGCCACCTCGCGCGCCGGCGCCGCCGGACTGATGCAGTTCATGCCGGCCACCGGACGCCGCTTCGGCCTGGGCCCCGACGGCACCGGCTTCGATACGCGCTTCGATCCGGCCATGGCGGGCCTCGCCAGCGCCGAGTACCTCGACGAGCGCATGCGGGCGATGAACAACAACATCGAGATGTCGCTGGCCGCTTACAACGGCGGCGAAGGCCGGGCCCAGCGGGTCTACAACCAGTTCGCGGGCCGTGGCTTCTGGGACGAGGTGGTCTACAGCCAGTTCCCCGGCGAGACCAAGGACTACGTGCCGATGGTGATCGCCGCGGCGTGGCTGTTCCTGCATCCGAAGCAGTACGGGCTGGAATTCCCAAGGATCCAGACCGAGCCAGGCAGCTTCAAGCTGGCCAAGGCGGCCTCCATCTACGAGCTGACCATCTGCCTGGGCAATAGCGGCACGCGCGACGGCTACATGCGGGCGCTCCGCAACCTCAATCCGCGCTACGACACGGACACCTGGATTCCGGCGGGCACCACGATCAAGGCGACCAGCCGCATCGCCAGCCTGTACAGCCGCCACTGCGTCAGCGGGCCGCGCGCCGATCTGGCCCGCACGCTGGTCACGGCCGACGTCAGTGCCGCGTTCACGCGTGCGCCGCGGGCCGGCAACGTCGCGGTCGGCGACATCAGCCCGGTGGCTGGAGTGCCGACCACGGTAGCCACCGGGCAATCCAAGCCGGCCGAACCCAAGGTCGAGCAAGCCCGCAACTATGCGGTGGCCCGCGGCGATACGCTGGGGCGAATCGCCCAGCGGTTCGACTGCGACTTGAAGCGGCTCGCCGCGGCCAACGGCCTGCGCGCACCGGGCTATAGCGTGCGGCCCGGGCAGGCGCTCACGCTGGAAGGATGCCGAAAGTAGGCGCGCGTTCTGGACGCACCGCGATGAACCTGTTGCCCGTCTTCCGGTGGCAGCTTACCCAGGCGCGGGTGCATTCGAAGGCGACAGGCGCCGAGGAGGAGACATTGTTCAGCGCCAGCATTTCCGCGGAACCATTGCTGGCCGAGGGATGAAGACTATCTCTTATCGGAAATAAAATATCCTCGCTCCAGCATGGATAACTTTTCTGATTTGGGAGAATCTGATTGAGAAAAATATAAGCCTGAGCTACAAGATCAGCTCTTTACAATCTCTCAAATCAAGGAAGAAAGCATCATGAGCATCACCAGCCAGCAGTACGCCAACCCGAAGTCGTACGCCCCGGTCCTCTCGCCCGCCTGGCTGGGAAGAGGGGGGCGGAAGCGCCCGCGCAGTCACGCATGCGCCTGTGCGTGGCTGAGCCATCAGGACGCCTGACATGAAAAAGCACTCCCTCTGGCTGGCCTCGGGCTTGATGCTTGGCCTGTCCGCCTGCTATTTCCCCATCTCCTCCGGAAAAAGAACCATGGTCGAACACACAGTGAACCCGCAGCCCATCCAGGCTTACCAGATCACCATGACCCTGGCCGATGCGCCGGGGCCGTTCGCCTTCATGCAGGGCCTGGTGCAGTACGAGGTGATCAATCAGGAATGCCTGTCGCCGCCGGAAGACAATCCAGGCGGCGCCAACACACATCTGACGCGTTTTCTCCCTTTCGAACTCACCCGGGTTTCGGACGTCCAGTACACCGGCACGGTCTACGCGGATGGCTTGCTCGATAAAGATTACTACGGCCGCGGCGTTTGCCGATGGCAGCTTACTCGGGCGTATGTTCGATTGAAGGCCACGGGCGCGCCGAGAGAAACGTTGTTCAGCGCCAGTATTCCGGGAGAGCCGTTGCTGGCCGAAAGGACAGAAAAAGTTTATTTTATAAAAGAAGCTTATCCGCGTCATCCAGAGTCAACATTAGACGATGACCTCTATTCTGGGCAGCGTGACCTAACAAAGGCACCCCCCCAATTTACGGAGAAGGATTTCTTCACCATTAGCTTGGCGTCAAAGAGGAGTGAGCCATGAGCATCACCAGCCAGCAGTATGCCAACCTGACGGCACACGCCTATGGCGAAAAGTTCGGCGGCGAAGAAGGACAGATGCGGCATCTTGTCGATAAAGAGATCATATTGGAGGGCGTGACCTATAAAGTCCTCGAATACATGGACAGGACTTCCGGCTACCAGGGGGCCATCTACCAGCGCATGGATACCGGCCAGATCGTGGTCGCCCATCGCGGCACCGAGTTCGACCGCGAGGCGATCAAGGACGGACTGATTGCCGACGGCGGAATGGTGGCGGCACGCACCAATTCGCAGATGGCAGATGCCCTCGAATTGACCCAGCGGGCGCTGGATCATGCAAAAAAACCATATAACCTTTTGGATTATGGCCACACCCCCGAAGTCACCGTCACCGGCCACTCCCTCGGCGGGTTGCTGGCGCAGATCACCGCATACAAGTTCCGCCTACAGGGCGAGACCTTCAACGCCTACGGCGCGGTCAGCCTGGGCTACAAGATTCCCGAGGGCGGCGGCCAGGTCGTCAACCACGTCAAGGCCTCCGACCCGGTCAGCGCGGCCAGCCGCCACTTCGGGCAGGTGCGCCAGTACGCCAGCGCCGAGGAAGTGCGCGCG
>DATHAV010000457.1:0-1760 GCA_035296505.1 Pseudoxanthomonas sp. | reverse complement strand
AGGCCCCCGTCACCCCGCCGGCGGTGAGGCCCGCCACGATCTGCTTCTGCGCGAGCAGGGTCAGCAGCAGCACCGGGAGCGTCACCAGCAGCGCGGCGGCGGAGAGCGGGCCCCAGGAGATCTGCTCGAAGGTGAGCATGTTGTTCACCGCCACTGGCAAGGTGCGGGTTTCGCGTCCCGCGAGCACCATGGCGAAGACGAAGTTGTTCCAGGAGAAGATGAAGGCGAGGATGGTCGCCACCGTGATGCCCGGCCGCGCGAGCGGCAGCGCCACGTGGCGGAAGGCCTGCCAGATGGTGGCGCCGTCCACCAGCGCCGCTTCTTCCAGCTCGCCCGGCAGCCCTTCGAAGAAGGAGATCATCACCCAGACCACGATGGGCACCGTGATGACGAGGTGCGTGACGACGATCGGGAACAGCGTGCCGGTCAGTTCCAGCCACTGGAACAGCAAGAAGAGCGGGATGAGGTAGGAGAGGCCGGGGGTGATGCGCGCCACCAGGATCAGCGCCGCGGCGCGCATGGCCTGCATCTTGGCGATGCCGTAGCCGGCCGGCACGCCGACCGCGAGGGCGAGCAGGGTGGCCGAGACGGAGACCACCACGCTGTTCCAGGCGTAGAGCAGGAAGTCGTTGCGGGCGAAGACCTCGCGGTAGTTGTCGAGGGTGGGCGGTGCGGGGACGAAGACCGGCGGCCAAGCGGTGTTGTCCAGCTCGGTCTTCAGGGACAGCGAGAGCATCCACAGGAAGACCAGCACCGCCGGCGAAACCAGCACCAGCACGGCGAAGCCGAAGCCGAGGCGTTCGAGAAAGCGCAGTGCGCGCCTCACGTGAGCCGCACCCGCTGCCGGGTCCAGAGCAGCAGCGCGGCCAACGCCATGATGATGGCGAAGAACACCACCACGACCGCGCTGGCGTAGCCCATGTTGTAGAAGGCGAAGGCCTGGAGGTAGAGGAAGATGTTGATGGTCTCGCTCGCCGAGCCCGGCCCGCCCTGGGTGATGACGTAGATGGTGTCGAAGGCCTTCAGCGCGTCGATGGTGCGGATGATGAGCGCCACCACGATGAAGGGCATCAACAACGGCAAGGTGACGTGGCGGAAGGCCTGCCAGGGGGTGGCGCCGTCGATCTTCGCGGCCTCGTAAGGGTCTACCGGCAGGGCCGCGAGGCCGCCGAGCAGCAGCAGCATCACCAGCGGCGTCCAATGCCAGACCTCCACCAGCACCAGCGTCGGGATGACGGTGGAGGCGCTGTACACCCACATGCTGGGCGGGAGGCCGGCGGTTGTCAGCAGCCAGTTCAGCACGCCGAGCTGCGGGTGGAACATCATGGTCCAGACCAGGGCCACCGCCACCGGCGTCGCCATCATGGGCAGGATGAACACGGCGCGCGCCAAGCCGCGCAGCGGGAAGCGGCGGTGGAAAGCGAGCGCCGCGGCGAGGCCGAACAGGAGGGGGAACACCACGGCCAGCACGGTGTAGAGCAGCGTCCGCAGCATCGCCCAGCCGAAGCGCGCGTCGCTGAACAATGCGGCGTAGTTCGCCAGCCCCACCCAGCGGCGCTCACCGCCGAGGCGCCAGTCGAAGGCGGAGACATAGAGGGTGAAGGCCCAGGGGAAGAGGATGACGGCCACCACCACGGCGGCCGCGGGCACGATGAACCAGGCGTAGTGCCGCGCGTAGTTGCGGCGGCGTGGGCGCGTGGCCCCCGCGACCGGGGCGGCGAGGGTGGCGGCGCCGCCCGACGGCATCAGGTTTCGCGCTC
>DATHAV010000456.1:0-2074 GCA_035296505.1 Pseudoxanthomonas sp. | reverse complement strand
ACCAGGGCTTCTACAAGTCGCTGGACCACGATTTCAACGCGCCCCTGGCGTGGAGCCACAACCGCGTCGAGGGCAGCCAGAGCTTCACCACGCTGCTGTACCTGCCCTCGCAGCCGCCGTTCGACCTGATGATGGGCGGGCGCGACGAACGCAAGGGACTGAAGCTGTACATCAAGCGCGTGTTCGTGATGGACGCCGCCCAGGAACTGCTGCCCAACTACCTGCGCTTCGTGCGCGGCGTGGTCGACGCCGACGACCTGCCGCTCAACGTCAGCCGCGAACTGCTGCAGCAGAACCGGCAGCTCGAGCGCATCAAGGGCGCCTGCGTCAAGCGCGTCCTGGACCTGGTCGAAAAGCTTGCGCGCGATGAGCCGGAGAAGTTCGATACCTTCCGCAAGGCCTTCGGCAATACGCTCAAGGAAGGCGTGGCGGAGGACTTCGGCAATCGCGAGCGCATCGCCGGCCTGCTGCGCTTCGCCTCCACCAAGGGCGAAGGCGCCGCGCAGGCGACTTCGCTGCGGGACTACATCGGCCGCATGCCCGAAGGCCAGGACACCCTCTGGTACATCACCGCTGACACCCACGCCGCGGCGCTCGGCAGTCCGCAGCTGGAAGCGTTCAAGGCCAAGGACGTCGAAGTCCTGCTGATGTTCGACCGCATCGACGAATGGATGCTCGGGTCGCTGACCCAGTTCGACGGCAAGAAGCTCAAGAACGTGGCCAAGGGCGAGCTGCCGCTGGACGACGCCGACAAGGCCAGGCAGGAGGAGGCGGGCAAGGCCGCCGAGCCGCTGCTGAAGAAGCTCAAGGACCTGCTGGGCGACCGCGTGGGCGACGTGAAGGTGTCCGCGCGTTTGATCGAGTCGCCGTCGTGCCTGGCGCTGAGCGACTACGAAATGGCCCCGCACCTGGCGCGCCTGCTGCGCCAGGCCGGCCAGGAGGTGCCGGACAGCAAGCCGACGCTGGAGATCAACCCGCAGCACGCGCTGCTGCGGCGGGTCGAGGCGGAGACCGACGAGGCCAAGGCCAGGGACCTGGCTACGCTGTTGCTGGAGCAGGCGGAGATCGCGGCGGGCGCGCAGCTGCCGGATCCTTCCGCGTTCGTCCAGCGGATGAACCGGGTGCTGCTGGGCGCCTGATGGGCTGGAGGCAGCTCCTTCGAGACGCGCCGGCCCCGCAAAGGGCGCACGGCGCGGCACCCATCAGAAGTCGAACCGCGCCTCAATCGATACGGGCACCGATACGCGGCTGCCGGTGTCGTTGATCGATCCCAGTCCCAGGCCACCGATGGCGCTGTCGTCACCCTCCAGGTCGGCCACATAGCGCACGCCGGTCTGGGCCACTATGCTGAAACGTTCGCCGACCGGGATCAGCACGCCGACGTCGAACCCGCCGCTCACCGCCCAGCTCTTGTCGGTGAACGGCACGTCGTTGATAGCGATCGCCGCGGCGGGAATGGTGAAGGTCGCGCGGATGTCGTCGGTCTGGGTGGCGCCCAGGCGCTCGGCGATGAAGGGACGCGCCGAACCGGGCTCGAGGAAGTAGTAGCGATAGCCGACTTCCGCGCTCAGCGCCCTGTAGCCGCTGAAGTTGCCGAACACCGGCAGTTCCCTGGCCAGGGCCGGCACGAACGCACCCCCCACCAGTACGGTTCCATCGTCCGCTTCGGTGTAGCGCACCTGGCCGAACAGCTCCGAGCGGTCGCTGAAGCCGTAACCAAATTCCAGGCCATAGCTGCCCGCGTTGTCGTAGATGCGGGAATGCTCGCGCGCCCCGATGCGCAGCTCCGCATTCACGCCGGCAAGGGCGGGGTTGAGAGGGCCGAGGTTCAGCACGGCTGCCACTGCGCCGTCGTGCACGTCGCCGCCGACCGGCACATCGGTGCCGCCAAAGAGCGACAGGGAGAACTTGCCCTGCTCGGGTCCCGACGCGAGCGCCGGTGCGGCAAAAGCGAGCGGAAGACCAGTGGCCAACAATAATTTGGGGGGGCTGTAGTAGATAAGGCTAGAGTCCAGCCCACTCCTTTAGCATTTTGAGTTGTTGTTTGTGGGTTCCGTAGTTGAAGCGGAACTCA
>DATHAV010000455.1:0-2866 GCA_035296505.1 Pseudoxanthomonas sp. | reverse complement strand
CGATGCCGCCACGCAGGAACAGATGCACGACGGTGTCGTAGCCGTTCGCTGCGGCGGTGGCATCGTCGGCGAACATGAGCGCCGAACCGGCCGCGCCGACCAGTGCGGCGCCACCGCAGCCTTTGACGAATTCGCGGCGGGTGAGCTTGTAGTCGATCATGATGGAGTCCTCACCGGCTCGTGAATTCTGGGGACAGCAGGATCAGCGACACCAGGCTGCGCAGGCGCTGGTGGTTGTAGTGGCGCTTGAGGTCGCCCGGCTGCCATATGTCGTCGTCGAGGATCACGTAGCCGGCGGGATCGCCGTTTTGGGCCATGAAGCTCATCAGCACCTGCTTGCGCTGCGCGCTCGGCTGGTAGCCGAGGATGCGCTGGCACCAGAAGGCGACCAGGTTGTCGGCGGTCCACGAGGCCACATCGCTGCGGGTGATCGCGAGGATCGGGCTCAGCGGCACGCCGTTTTCGTTGGCTTCGGTGAGCCAGTTCAGCAGCTTCCAGGTCATGGCGTAGGAATTGGATCCCGACCACGACAAGCCGGTGTCCGGGAAGCCGTTCGGCGCCGGCCAGGTGTAGGGCGTATTGCCGGTCGGACCCATGCGCCACCACAGTTCATCGCTGATGCCGTGGTTCAGGCGAGAGGTCCAGTCGTGCCCCAGCACCCGCATCGCCGCCACCACGCTTTCGAAGGGACGCCGGATTTTCTGGCCCCAGCTGTTGTACATCTCATTCGAATTGAGGATATGCCGTAGCGTGATCTCGATCTGCTTCGGGTTTCGCCAGTTGGCGCGGAACACCAGCGCCGCGCTGTCGATCAGCGTTTGGCTCGGAATGTCGTTGATGAAGCGGCGGATCAGCTTCTTACAGATGAACTTCGCCACGCGCGGATGGCTGGCCAGGCGGTCCAGCACGTCGCGACCGTCCTTGAGTGGGGGCTGCTCGGGGTTGAGCAGCCTTCCGAGCAGGAACTTCGGGCCGGCGTCGTGCCAGTCTTGCCGGTAGACGAAAGTGCCGTCGTTCTCGTTCGGATACTGCCAGTGCCCACTCTTGACCGACCAGCCGGTGAAGGCGGCAGAGGTCTCGTACACGTCGATGTCGGTGTAGCCGATCGGGTAGCTGGGATCCTCTGGGCAGGGCGGCACCTGGAACGGGTCCATGAAGCCGAAGTAATTCTCCGCGCCCAGAGTGTGCAGCTCCAGGAGTTCGCGCGCCCAGTTCTCGTTGGGGCCGGAGCGCGAATTGTTGACGTTGTTCAGGTAATAGAGCATCGACGTGCTCTGGGCCACTGCTTCGAGCATGGAACGGAAGTTGCCGGTGGCGTGGGCACGGATCACGTCGCGGTCGTAGTGCACGAACATCGGCCCGATACCAAACTCGGTGCCGTTGACGTTGAAATGGTCGTGCCAGAAGTTGACCAGCACCTCGCGTAGCTGGCGCCGCGAATACACCGCACGCGCATAGGAGGCGTACTGCACCTCGAAAGCTGGACGCATGCGCACGCTGTACTCGCGATCCCCCAGGATATGGTCGCCCCAGAGCTGGCTCAGGCTCTTGCCCAGCGTGGTGTAGCCGGCGGCCGATAGCCGCTGTTCCACCGGCGCATCGCTGATCGCCGGCCAATCCAGCTGCCAGTCCACGTAATTGGCCAGACGCTGCGGATCGCTGCCGCCGAGCGCGTCGAATTCGGCGATGGTGGTCGGCGTGGCGCCGTAGCTGAGGTTGTTCAACACGCGCACCGCGAACGGAGCCGGCGCCAGCGTCATCAACCGCGGGGTCGAAGAGTTCGACATCGCTGGAGACGAAACCGATCGCGCTGCGGACGCGGACGCTTCTAACTCTGCCGATTTGTCGACTGCCGGCACGCGCTGGCCGCGATAGCCGTAGAGCTTCTGGTGCCGCAGCCGGATTTCTGCCATTTTCTGCGCGTCGGACGGCTCGCGGAGGACCTGAGGCGTCGGTTCGGCGGCCGCGCGCCGGTTCAGGCGGGCCCTCTGTAGTTTGCCCGGACGAAGGCCGCGCCGGGTGTCGAAATACCTTGATGCCATCCAACGATCCCCATGCACTCAACGCGGCGCGCAGTATTGGGGATATCAAATGTCAAATGTTGCGAACTCGCGCACACGACCGCTGCCCGCTGCCGCTCCATGCCAGCCATGCCGTAGAGCACGTGATGCAGGACACGGTATGTGAGCACCGCCATATGGAGCATGCCTGTAGAGCACGGTTATAAGACGCGCTTGCGGGACCGCCACGATCAAGGCCATCAATGGGCCTGATCAGGGTGATGGCAAGGACGTCCTTGCAGGCCGGCCGTTGGTGAGGCCGGTGACGCCAGTAGCATGACGCCGCACAATTGTGAGAAGGAGTTCTATCCATTGGAGGCCATGGACGCCACGGGTGCGGCGCTTCGTCGGAACGTCCGCCGCGTGGGCATCGCCGAGTTGCCTTCTAGTCCATGAACCAGCCGGTGAACGCCGGCGCCTCTACTACAATGCGCGACCGCTTCCAACAATCCTCGTCCGATGCCGTATACGCCGATCGTCGCCACGTTGGGCTACGTGCTGTCGCCCGACCGCTCCCGCGTGCTGCTGGTGCATCGGAACGCGCGCGCGGACGACCAGCACCTGGGCAAGTACAACGGCCTGGGCGGCAAGCTCGAACGCGACGAGGACGTGGTGGCGGGCATGCGCCGAGAGATCATGGAAGAAGCCGGCATCGGCTGCGAGGCGATGACGCTGCGCGGCACCATCAGCTGGCCGGGGTTCGGGCGCAACGGCGAAGACTGGCTGGGCTTCGTGTTCTTGATAACAGGCTATTCCGGCAATCCATACGCCAGCAACGCCGAAGGCTCACTGGAGTGGGTGGAAGT
>DATHAV010000454.1:0-1584 GCA_035296505.1 Pseudoxanthomonas sp. | reverse complement strand
ATGCAGACCTAATTTGGCGATTGATTGAGGTCACGAACCATTCCTTGCGGAACAGCGAAGCCGCCTGCGGTTTCGGCAGTAGTTCCAGGCAAGGCAATCGGGTTGCAGGCTATGGATCGCGTCGCGTCTCCATCCTGCGATCGCGGTGGCAAGCGCTCGACTCCGGCTCGTCACTCCTGCCGTCCGAATCCCAGCCAATCGTTGACCACCGCGCGGGCCTGGTCCACGCCCTGTTTGGACTCGCCGGAGAACGTCTGCACGCCGACCGTGTCGCCGAAGCGCGTGGCCAGCTCCTTCCTGACCGCCTGCAGCGTATTGGCCTGCTGACCGCGGCCCAGCTTATCGGCCTTGGTCAGCAGCGCGTGCGCCGGCAGGCCGCGCTCCACCGCGTAGGCCAGCATGTGCCGGTCGTAGTCCTTGAGCGGGTGGCGGATGTCCATCACCACCACCAGGCCCTTGAGGGATTGCCGGGTGCGGAAGTAGCGGTCCAGGAACGCCTGCCAGTGGTCCTTGAGCTCGTGCGGGACCTTGGCGTAGCCGTAGCCGGGCAGGTCGACCAGGTACTTGTCGGGCGCTACCTCGAAAAACACCAGCTGCTGCGTGCGCCCCGGGGTCTTGGACACGCGCGCCAGCGCGTTCTGCCGGGTCAGCGCGTTGAGCGCGGTCGATTTGCCCGCGTTGGAACGACCCGCGAAGGCGACTTCGAAACCGACGTCGTCCGGCAGCTGCCTCGGGATGTGCGCGGCCAGCAGGTACCTGGCCCGTTCCAATGGATTTTGCATGGGCGGTAGGATCGCACGGTAAGCGGCGAGGGGCTGGCGGCACGCCTTGCTTGCCGTCGCGCCGGGTACCGAACCGAAGTCGTCCCTGGGCTTTCCCCCTTCCGAATTGACCAGGAGGGACCGCCGCGCCGATAATTCACTGGTTGTGCGGCTGCCGAAGGCGGCGCCTTTTCTAAAGATTCACGGAGCTTCAGCATGCGCCACGCTCGCGTTTTGGGATTTGCCTCACTGGCCATCGCGGCCGTGGGCGCGGTCGCCTTCGCCCAGACCACGGTAGCGCCGCTGCCCGACAACGTGCCGGTGGAAACCGCTCCGCTCGAAATCGACATGGCCAAGACCACCTGGGGCAACGCCGACAACGGCCAGGCCAAGGCGGCGGCCTGCGCAGCCTGCCACGGCGTCGACGGCAACCCGACCGACCCGCAGTACCCGCGCATCGCCGGCCAGTCCGAGCGCTACACGGCGCACCAGCTGGCGCTGTTCGCCAGCGGCCAGCGCATAGGCGGCCTGGCTGCGGTCATGGTGCCTTACGCGCAGGCGCTGACGCCGCAGGAAATGCGCGACGTGGGGGCGTACTTCGCCACCCAGAAAGCCCAGGCGGGCTTGGCCGACGACACCGTCGTCGCCGAAGGCCCTTACCAGGGAATGAAGTTCTACGAAATCGGGCAGCAGCTGTACCGCGCCGGCGACGCCACTCGCGGGATCGCCTCCTGCATGGCCTGCCACGGGCCGGCCGGCCAGGGCAATCCGGGTCCGGCCTATCCGCACGTGGGTGGGCAGATGCAGGACTACTCGGCGCGGC
>DATHAV010000453.1:0-2739 GCA_035296505.1 Pseudoxanthomonas sp. | reverse complement strand
GTGAGCTTGACCGAATCGCCGTTGTCCAGCGGCAGTACGGTCTGCACCGAGCCCTTGCCGAAGGTGCGGCTGCCGACGATGCGCGCGCGCCGGTTGTCGCGCAGCGCGCCGGCCAGCACCTCCGAGGCGCTGGCCGAACCGGCGTCGACCAGCACCACCACCGGCGCGTTCCTGAGGCGGTCCCCGGGCGTGGCATCGAAGCGCGAATCGCTGACCGCGATGCGGCCGCGGGTGCTGACGATGTTGCCCTTCTCCAGCAGCTCGTCGGCCACCTGCACCGCCGAAAGCAGCAGACCGCCGGGATTGCTGCGCAGGTCCAGCACCAGGCCGCGCAGCGGGCCTTTGGCCTGCAGCTTGTCGAGCTGGCTCTGGAAATCGGCGCCGGTGTCGGCCTGGAAGGTGCTGATGCGCACGTAGCCGTAGCCCGGCTCGAGCATGCGGCTGCGCACGCTGGCCACGCGGATGGTCTCGCGGGTCAGGCTCACGTCGAACGGCTTGGCCACGCCCTCGCGCACTACGGTCAGGACCAGCGTGGTGCCCGGCTTGCCGCGCAGCGGCTCCATGGCGTCGGCGCCGCCGATCGGTTTGCCGTCGACGGCGATGATCACGTCGCCGGCCCTGATCCCGGCGCGCGCGGCCGGGGTGTCGTCGATCGGCGCGATCACGCGCAGGGTGTTGTCGGGCTGCTGCTGCAGCTCGACGCCGATGCCGGCGTAGGCGCCGGTCGCTTGTTCGTCGAAGGCCGCCGCGTCCTTGCTGTCGAAATAGGTGCTGTGCGGATCCAGCCCCAGCAGCAGGCCGCGGATCGCCGACTGCATCAGCGCGCGGTCCTCCACCGGCTCGACGTAAGCGTCGCGGACCGCGTTGAACACGGCGACGTAGCGGCGGATCTCCTCCAGCGGCACGCGCGTGGGCGTGGCCTCGGGCTTGGACGGATCGTCGCTGCTGGCGACCTCCCTGTCGGCGTCCGTCGGCTCGGCTTCCCCGGCGTCCTGCGCGAATGCCGGCGCGCACAGCAACAGCAGGATCAGGGCCAGTGAAAAACGCATGCGGTCGCTCCAGGAAGTACGGACAGTGGATTCGCGCCGGCACGCGATGTCCAGGCGATTATGCGCGAACGGCCGTTAACCGCGCCGCGGCCCGAGGCAGGCGCCAGGCAAAGGAACGGTGGGATCCAGCGATGAAAGCGTCGGCTCCGCGCCGGTGCGGACAACCCGGCCGGCGATGCGCCACGGCAAAAGGATGAGCGCGGCCATCATCCGCATCGACCAGCGTCCAAAGCCGCTTCAGCGGCGCTGCAGCCACGATGCGGGGTCCACCGGCTGGCCGTTGCGGCGAAGTTCGAAGTACAGCGCGGGCACGCCCTGGCCACCGGAGCTGCCGACCTTGGCCACCGCATCGCCGCGCTTGACCGTATCGCCCGCCTCGCGCAGCAGGCTCTCGTTGTGGGCGTACAGGCTCATGTAGCCGTTGCCGTGGTCGACGATCAGGATCAGTCCATAGCCGGTCATCCATTCGGCGAACACCACGCTGCCGTCGGCCACCGCGGCGACCGTGCTGCCGGCCGGCGCGCCGATCAGCACGCCGACGCTGGAGCGGCCGTCGGGGAGCTTGCCGCCGTAGCGCGCCAGCAGGCTGCCGCTCAGCGGCCAGCCCAGGCCGCCGACCTTGAGCGCCGGCGCGCTGGCCATCGCAGGCGCGGGCGTTGCCGGACGCGGGGGCCTGCCTTTGGCGGGCGTGGCGCTGGCGGCGGCGCGTTCGGCCTCGGCACGCCTGGCCGCGGCGCGGCGCTCGGCTTCGGCGCGCCTGGCCGCCGCGCGCAGGTTGGCGAGCAGTCGCTCCAGCGCGCGCGCATCCTGGCCCAGCGCCTTTTCGCGTTCGCCGCGGTCCTGGTAGCGCTGCTCGAGCTCGGCCATCAGTCCGACGCGCTGGCGGCGGTCGCGCTCGAGCTGGGCGATGCGTTCGCGCTGCTGCGCGCGGGTGGCGTCGAGCCGCGTGCGGCGGGCCTGGATCTGGTCCTGCAGTGCGGTCAGCTGCTGCAGTTCGCCGGTCAGCGCGGCGATCCGCCGCGCGCGGTGGCCCTGCAGGTAGCGGTGGTAGGCCAGCGCGCGCTGCGCATCGGCCGCCCGGTCCTGCGACAGCAGCACCTTGAGCGGCGCATCGCTGCCCTGCAAGTAGGCCGCGCGCACCAGTGCCGCGAGCTGCCGGCGCTGCGCCTGAAGGCCCTGCTGCATGCGCTGGTGGCGCTGCCGCAGGTCGGCCAGCGCGGCTTCCTCGCGTTTGAACGCGGCTTCGGTTTCGCCCAGGCTGCGGCTGGAGCTGCCGACCTGTTCGTCGGCCTCGCGCAGCTTGCGCGCGGCTTCGCCGCGTTCGCTCTCCAGCCTGCGCCGCTCCTGCGCGATGTCCTTGAGTTCGCCGCGCACCCGCTGCAGCTTCTTTTCCGCCTCGTCCGGGTTTTGCGCCCACGCCGGCGCGATCGGCGCCAGCGCCAGTGCCAACAGCAGCGCGCGCAGCGGCGCCACGCTCATCCGGCGGTCTGCAGCAGGCTGCGCCCGGTCATCTCGACCGGAGGCGCCAGGCCCAGCAGGTCCAGCACGGTCGGCGCCACGTCCCTGAGCGCGCCGCCTTCGCGCAGCCGCGCCTGGCGCTGGCCCACGTACACCAGCGGCACCGGGCCGACCGTGTGCGCCGTGTGCGGCTGGCCGGTTGACGGGTCGCGCATCATCTCCAGGTTGCCGT
>DATHAV010000452.1:0-3971 GCA_035296505.1 Pseudoxanthomonas sp. | reverse complement strand
GATCGAGGCCAGGCTGGTCGGCCTGGCCCTGCGGGAACCCGGCGCCGCCCGGCCCTAGCGCCCCGGCAACCCACCGGCCGGCCGCGGCGGCAAGAGGGCTGGCCTTGCCGCGACCTTCAGGCCAGCGATCTGGCCGCCTCGACCACCCTGGCGGCGGTGATGCCGAAGTGCTCGTAGAGCTTCTCGGCCGGCGCGGAGGCGCCGAAGCGATCGATGCCTACGACCGCGCCGTCCAGGCCCACGTACTTGCGCCAGAAGTCGGTGACGCCGGCCTCCACCGCCACGCGCCGGCGCACGCCGCCGGGCAGCACCGATTCGCGGTACTCGGCGCTCTGGCGGTCGAACACGGTGGTCGAGGGCATCGACACCACGCGGGTCGGGATGCCGTCGGCCTGCAGCGCCTCGCGCGCCTGGACGGCGAGCGAGACCTCCGAACCGGTGGCGATCAGGATCACCTGCGGCGCGCCGCCCTCGGCCTCGGCCAGCACGTAGCCGCCGCGCGCGATGGCGGCCAGCTGCGCGTCGGTGCGCGGCTGGTGGGCCAGGTTCTGGCGCGAGAACACCAGGCAGCTGGGGCCCTCATAGCGCTCGATCGCGGCGCGCCAGCACACCGCCGATTCCACCGCGTCGCACGGGCGCCAGACGTCGTTGTTGGGGATGTAGCGCAGCGAGGCCAGGTGCTCGACCGGCTGGTGGGTGGGGCCGTCCTCGCCCAGGCCGATCGAGTCGTGGGTGTAGACGTGGATGGCGTGGGCCGGATTGAGCGCGCTCATGCGCACCGCGTTGCGGGCGTAGTCGCTGAACACCAGGAACGTCGCGTCGAACGGGATGAAGCCGCCGTGCAGCGCCAGCCCGTTGCTGATCGCGGTCATCGCGAACTCGCGCACGCCGTAGTAGACGTAGTTGGCGTCGCCGTCGCGGCTGGCCACCGACTTGCTGGCCTTCCACAGCGTGAGGTTGGAGTGCGCCAGGTCGGCCGAGCCGCCGACCAGTTCGGGCAGCAGCGGCGCGTAGGCTTCGATCGCCATCTGCGAGGCCTTGCGCGAGGCCACCACCGGGCCTTCGGCCTGCAGCCTGGCGATGAACGCATCGGCGGCGGCGGCGAACCCCTGCGGCAGCTCGCCCCGGGCGCGCCGCGACAGCTCCGCCGCTTCCTCCGGGTGATGCGCGGCGTACTCGTCGAAGAGCGCGTTCCACTGCGCCTCCAGCGCCGCGCCGGCCTGGTCGGCGCGCCAGGCCTGGCCGATCTCCTGCGGGATCTCGAACGGCGCATGCGGCCATTCCAGCGCCTCGCGCGTGCCCGCCAGCTCGTCCTTGCCCAGCGGCGCGCCGTGGCTGGACTCCCTGCCCGCCTTGTTGGGCGCCCCGAAGCCGATCCGCGTGCGGCAGCAGATCAGCGTCGGCCTGTCGCCGGACTTCAGCGCGGTCTCGATCGCGGTCTGGACCTCCACCGGATCGTGACCGTCGACGTTGCGCACCACCTGCCAGCCGTAGGCTTCGAAACGCGCGGGCGTGTCGTCGGTAAACCAGCCGGCGGTATCGCCGTCGATCGAGATCCGGTTGTCGTCCCAGAACGCGACCAGCTTGCCGAGCTCCCAGGTGCCGGCCAGCGAGGCGGCCTCGTGCGAAATGCCCTCCATCAGGCAGCCGTCGCCCATGAACACCCAGGTGCGGTGGTCGACGATCTCGAACTGCGGCCGGTTGAAGCGCTGCGCCAGCAGCTTCTCGGCCAGCGCGAAGCCGACCGCGTTGGCGAAGCCCTGGCCCAGCGGCCCGGTGGTGGTTTCCACGCCCGGGGTCTCGCTGTATTCGGGATGGCCGGCGGTCTTGCTGTGCAGCTGGCGGAAGTTCTTCAGCTCCTCGATCGGCAGGTCGTAGCCGCTGAGATGCAGCAGCGCGTACTGCAGCATCGAGCCATGGCCGTTGGACAGCACGAAGCGGTCGCGGTTGAACCATCTGGGGTTCTTCGGGCTGTGGCGGTGGTAGTCGTTCCACAGCACTTCGGCGATGTCGGCCATGCCCATGGGCATGCCGGGATGCCCGGACTTGGCGGCTTCCACCGCGTCGGCGGCGAGGAAGCGGATGGCGTTGGCGAGCTGGCGGCGGCCAGGGGTACTGGAGACGGACATCGTCATGTGGAAAGCGTCGGCATGCGGGATCGGCGCGCCATTGTCCCACCTTCGTGCCGGGCTCTGCTCACTCGACAGGGTCTGCGCCCACGCACGACCTCGCCAGGGCGAGTGCCGGTCCGGTGCGCTACGGCTCCAGGCGCGCCGGCACGTCAAGGCTCGCGTCGGCAGCCACGGGAACGGGCTCGCCACGCGCCACCACCACCGAACCGACCATGTCGCCGGTGACGTTGACCACGGTGCGGCACATGTCCAGGAACCGGTCCACGCCCAGGATCAGGCCGATGCCTTCGGCGGGAATCCCGAACATCACCAGGATCATCGCGATCACCGGCAGCGACCCGCCCGGTACGCCGGCCGCGCCGATGCCGCCCATCACGCACAGCCCCAGGATCATCACCTGCTGCGCCATGCCCAGCTCGATGCCGTAGAACTGCGCCAGGAACAGCACCGTCACCCCTTCGAACAAGGCGGTGCCGTTCATGTTGGCGGTGGCGCCCAGCGTGCACACGAAACGCGCGACCGAACGCGGCACCCCCAGGTTCTCCTCGGTGACCTTGAGCGTGGTCGGCAGCGTGGCGCTGGAGGACGAGGTGGAGAATGCGGTGAGGATCGCCGGCTGCGCACCGCGCAGGAACGCCAGCGGCGACATGCGCCCGATGAACCAGAGCAGCAATGGCAGCACCACGAACAGGTGCAGGCCCAGCGCCAGCACCACCGTGCCTACGAAACGCGCCAGCTGCACCAGCACGTCCACGCCCAGGCGCGCGGTGATGGTGAACAACAGCGCGGCCACGGCGTAGGGCGCCAGCCGGATCACCCAGCCGATCAGCTTCAGGCAGATGTCGTACAGCCCCTGGCAGACATCGACGAAGCTTCGAGTCGAGCGGCTGCGGATCATGGAGGCCGCGATGCCGATCATCAGCGCGAAGAACATCACCGCGATCAGGTCGCCGCTGGCCGCCGCGGCCACCGGATTGCGCGGCACGATGTTGAGCAGCAGGGCCATGCCCGAGGGCGCCTCGCGGCTCTGCTGCACGATCTCGCCGCCGCGTTCGGCGCCCTGCGACATGAGCTTGTCGACCACCTCCGCCGGCAGGCCGACGCCGGGCTGCAGCAGGTTGACCGCAGCCAGGCCGATGAGCACCGCAAGGGTGGTCACCAGCAGGATCCACAGCAGCGTCTTGAGCCCGATGCGCCCGAGCGACTGCGGGTTGCCGATCTCCACCACGCCCAGCACCAGGGCGGAAAACACCAGCGGGATCACCAGCATGAACAACAGGCGCAAGAACAGCTGGCCCACCGGATCGGTGACATAGGTGGTCAAGGCCTGCAGCCAGGCCGCGTCGGCGAAGTACAGGTTCGCCAGAAGGCCGGCGACGGTGCCGACGACGAAGCCGATGCCCATCTTCCAGTGCAGCGGCATGCCCGGTTCGCGCGATGTGGTGGTGTCGGACATGCGTGGGCCTCGGCGGATGTCGCGGCAGCTTAACAAGGGCCGGCGTCGCCCGCGCGGCAGGCACGGGGGCCGATGCGATCAGCCCGGCGGATACAGCGGAGGCAGTGGCTCGCGCGGCGACGCTGGCCGCGTCTTCCACACCGGTGGCGATGCGAACGCCTGGCGCAGCGCCGCGCGCGCGGCCGCGCCATCGCCGTCCGCCCACCGCGCGCGGCGCAGCTGTTCCACCGCATCGCGCTGGGCTTGGTCGTCCAGCCGCGCCATCAGCGCGTCCAGATCCGGCGCCGGCGGCGCGGCCATCAGCCGCAGCACCTCGCCGACTTCATCCAGGCTGCCGCTGTCCATGGCTCGCTTGAGGTCGGCCCGGGTGCGCAGGGCGGCGG
>DATHAV010000451.1:0-3159 GCA_035296505.1 Pseudoxanthomonas sp. | reverse complement strand
CTGCAGATAGCGATCTGGTTCATGGGATTGCAGGAACACGCGGCCGGCAGGCTGTCCCGGGAAAACCGCAGCAGGCTGGTGCAGCTGCCCGAGACCATCGCCTGGCTGCCGAAGCTCAGCTCGGGCTTCGTCCGGGAGATCTCGCGGCGCCTGGATTCCTCGGCGCCGGCGGAGGAGCCGGTGACGTGGGACGGCCGCGAATCCGGCATGGGCGATGCCCCGCCCGTCGACACCGACGGCGCCTTCGATTTCTCCGGCGTCGAGGGCGATGCGATCGATGCGTCGTCGCCCGAAGCCCAGTACCACGATGCATCCGCGCCGGCCGATGCGGTCGATGAACACGAGGAGCTCGGCTTCGATGCGGCTTGGGCGAGCGCGCCGCCGGATTCCTCCACGGCAGATGACGGAGACTTAGGTTTCGTCCTGGAGCCGGCGCACGGCAGCACACCACAGGCCGCCTCCGCGGCCGACGGCATCTGGGTGAGTCCGGAAGAGCTGGAGCTCACCCGCCAGGCGATCGTCGAGCAAGTGATGCCGCTCAACCAGGCGTGGTCCGACGCGGTCGATGCCGGCACCGAGCACTCGCCCGACGATCTGGTCTATCACTGCGGGCTGGTGCTCAAGGTCATGGAGCTGATCGGCACCCCGCGCCTGGCGCAGGCGATGGAGCTGCTGCACGAGGGGCTGGCCTGCGGCGACGCGCGGGTCACGCCCGACTTCGTGACGGCTTGGTGCGGCGCCCTGCTGGCCGCGCTGGAAGCGCCGGGTCCGGACGCGGCGGAACTGCTGCTGGTGCTGGCGGCCGATCTGGAGGTGCAGGATCCGCGCTGGGGCGAGGAGCTGGCCGCCGAACTCGCCCGGGTCCGGATCGGTTACGACCCGCTGATGGTCGCCGCGCGCAAGCGCAGCGCCGATCCCGCCGACGTCACCCTGGACATCGCCGATGACGTGCTGCCCGTGGTCCGCGAAGGCATGCTGCGCGAACTTCCCGGCAATGCGGTGCGGTTCGGCGACAGCGTGCGCCTGCTGGTGGCCACGCGTTCGCCCGAACCGCTCGACGAGGCCAAGCGTATCGCCCACACGCTCAAGGGCGACGCCAACACGGTCGGCCTGCACGGGCTGGGCAACCTGACCCACGCGCTGGAGGACATTTTCATCGCCCTGTCCAAGCAGCCCGAGCTGATGGACGATGCGTGCGCCGAGCTGCTCGGCGCGGCCAGCGACTGCGTGGAAGAGATCGCCGATCACCTGCTCGGGCGTGGACCGGCGCCCGGCGGCCTGCTGGAGATCTACCAACAGGTTCTGGACCTGGCCAACGCCCTGACCGACGAGCTCCAGGGCGTCCAGGCCGCCACGCCCGGCGCGTCGGCTCCGGCGGACCCACTGGTCCCCGTGGATTCCGTGGACCTTGCGGACCCGGGAACGGCACAGCCCGCGGCCGTTGCTCCGGCCCTGCCCCGTTTGGAAACGGGCATGGCCGCCTCCGGCATCCAGAGCCTCAACGTGCCCAGCGGATTGCTCGACCAGATGCAGCGCCTGGCCGGCGAAACGCTGGTGTCGGCGCGGCAGATCGACCAGCAGCTGGAAAGCCTGGCCGGCCTGCACCGGGAACAGCGCAGCAGCCTGCGCAATGCGCAGGAGCTGATCGCCAGCCTGGACGACCTGGTCGCGCTGCGCGGCGCGGCGCTCAAGTCGACCGCGCAGAAATCCGGAGCCGAGCTCGATCCGCTGGAGATCGACCAGTACAACGAGCTTCACGTCATCTCGCGCCAGCTTCTGGAATCGCACGCCGACAGCGCCGAGTTCATGCGCCGCATCGAGCGCACCACCAACGCCCTGGCCGACCTGCGCAGCGAACAGGAACAGCTGAACCGCGAACTGCAGCGCATCATCCAGCGCACGCGCACGGTGCCTTTCGGGCAGGTCTCGGCGCGACTGCAGCGCATTGTCCGCCAGACCGCCAAGCAGCTGATGAAGCCGGTGCAGCTGCAGATCGTGGGCGAGGACGTCCCGGTGGATGCGGAACTGCTGGAACGCGTGGTCGAGCCGCTTGCGCACCTCCTGCGCAATGCCGTGGACCACGGTATCGAGGCGCGCGAACAGCGTGCCGCCGCCGGCAAGCCGGAAACCGGCTCGATCGTGCTGCGGGTCGGCCTGCAGGGCGATTCGGCGGTGATCGACATCCGCGACGACGGCCGCGGCCTGGATCTGGATTCGATCCGTGCCCGCGCGCTGCAGCTGGGCGTACTTAAAGAGGATCAGGCGGTGGACGAGCGCCTGCTGGCCCGCTTGATCCTGCTGCCGGGGTTTTCCACCCGCAACACGGTCGATGCGGTGTCCGGCCGCGGCGTCGGCATGGACGTGGTGAACCAGCGCATCGCCGGACTGCGCGGCACCCTCACGCTGGGCAGCGTGGCCGGAGTCGGCATGCACGTGCAGCTGCGTCTGCCCATCACCCAGACCTCGGCCAACGTCATCATCGTGCGCGGCCAGCGCCAGGTCACGGCCGCCGTGGCCGCCTCGGTGGAGCGCGTGGTGAGCTTCGCCAGCGGCGAGTGCCGCCCGAACGCCGCATCCACCGCACTGCAGGTGGCGCTGGACGACCAGCTCGTCCCCGCGCTGCCGATCGAGTCCTTGTACGGCAAGTCCGCCGACCTGTCGATGTGGACCGAGGCAGGCGGCATCGGACTGCTGCTGCGGGACCAGGAAGGCCGGGCGCATGTGGTGCTGGTCAAGGGCATCGAGGAGGTGCGGGCGGTGGTGGTGAAGCCGCTGAACGCCTACCTGCCCCCCATTCCCGCGGTGCGCGGCATGACTCAGCTCGGCGATGGCGGCCTGGCGCCCGTGGTCGACCTGGATCTGCTGCTGGCGTCCACGCTCGAATCGAATATGGAAAGGCCGTCACCGGTGCATATCCAGCCGGCCGCCGCGATGCGGGTGGTGGTGGCCGACGATTCGCTGAGCGTGCGCCGGGCGCTGGAGCAACTGATGCAGGATGCCGGCTTCGAGGTCGCCACCGCTCGCGACGGTTTCGAAGCGCTGGACCAGATCAACGCGAAGCCGACCCACGCGCTGCTGGTGGACCTGGAAATGCCGCGAATGAATGGCCTCGAAGTCTCGCGCAACCTGCGCAACCAGCCGGCGCTGCGGGACCTTCCC
>DATHAV010000450.1:0-7721 GCA_035296505.1 Pseudoxanthomonas sp. | reverse complement strand
ACGCTGGCGAACCGCAGCTGCTGGCGCTTGCCCTGCAGGTCCAGCGCCTGCCCGGCGACCTCGCCCCGGGCGGCCTGCTCTTGACCGTTCACCAGGCGCCGCAGCGCGACGAACACCAGCGCCGTGTCCGCGTCCTTGGCCACTCCGTATTCGCGCGCCATCGCCTCGGGCAGGGTCAGGGTCGGCATGACGTTGTAGTGCACGCGCAGGTCGCCGAAGTCGGTGAACGCCTGGGCGGGGGCGATGAGGTCCGCGGCACGCGGGGCTTCGCCCTTGGCGCATCCGGACAGCGCCAGCGGCAGGGCGATCGTCAGCAGTGCGGCGAGCAGCTTGGGCGTCATGCGAGGTCTCCGGGGATGATGAGTGTCGGGCGAGCCACTGCGATGCCGGGCTCAGTCGTCGTTGGCCGCGGCCAGCTGGCGTCCGCGCTCGGTGGCCGCGCTAACGGCATGTGCCACCAGCCGCTCGAATCCGCCTTTCCGGAACGTTTCCACCGCCGCCTGGGTGGTGCCGTTGGGGGAGGTCACGCGGCGGCGCAGCTCGGCCGGGTCCTCGCCGCTTTCGCTCAGCATGCGCGCGGCGCCCAGCACGGTCTCGAGCACCAGCGTGCGCGCGGCGGCATCGGGCAGTCCCTGGGCCCGCGCCGCCGCCTCCATGGCTTCGGCCAGCAGGAACACGTAAGCCGGACCGCTGCCCGACACCGCGGTGACCGCATCCATCGTCGGCTCGTCGTCGATCCACACGGTCTTGCCCACGCTGCCCAGCAGCCGTTCGGCGCGCTGGCGGCCATCCGCGTCGACCCCGGCGGTGGCGAACAGGCCGGTGACGCCCGCGCCCAGCAGCGCCGGCGTATTGGGCATGCCGCGGACGACCGCCGCCTCGCCGCCCAGCCAGCGCCGCAGCTGCGAAGAGGTGACGCCGGCGGCGATCGACACCACCAGCGGCCGGTGCCGCCGGGCGAGTGCGGCGAGGCTTTCGCACACGCCGCGCAGCACCTGCGGTTTGACCGCCAGCAGCCACGGATCGCTGCCCGCCGCCGCTTCGCCGGCGCTTTCGAACACGCGCACGCCGAAGTCCGCCGCCAGCGCCTCGCGCAGCGCCGGCACCGGTTCCGCCACGCGGATCGACATCGCCTCGACGCCGCGTGCGATCAGTCCCCCGATCAGGCTGCGGGCCATGTTGCCGCCGCCGATGAAGGCGATAGTGCCGTGGTTGTCCATGCGTTCAATGGAGCGTCTGCGGGGGGCTGGGCGCGCGGGCGCCGAACAGGGCCGAGCCGATACGCACCATGGTGGCCCCTTCGGCGACCGCCATCGCATAGTCCTCGCTCATCCCCATCGACAGCGTATCGACCTGCGCGTGGTGCACGGCCGTGCTCCAGTCCGCTAGCGCGTCGAACAACGTCTTCATCCGGCGATAGGCGATACGGCGATCCTCCAGCCGCGGATGCGGTGCCGGGATCGCCATCAGCCCGCGCAGGCGCAGCCGCGGCTGCGCGAGGACGGCCGACATCAGTGGCGGCAGGTCGAGCGGTGGGCAGCCGTGCTTGCTCGCCTCGCCGTCGATGTTGACCTGGATCAGCACGTTCAGCGGCTCGCGTTCGGGCGGCCGGTACCGGGCCAGCGGGGCCACCACCTTGATGCGGTCCACGGTGTGGACCCAGTCGAACAGCGTCGCCGCCAGTTCGGCCTTGTTCGACTGCAGGTGGCCGATCAGATGCCACTCCAGACCCAGATCCCCGACTTCGGCGATCTTGGCCTGTGCCTCCTGCACGTAGTTCTCCCCGAAGAAACGCTGACCGGCGCCCGCAAGAGCCGCGATTTCCATCGCACTTCTGGTCTTGGACACCGCAATCAAGCGCGGCGTTGGCCGACGTGCTTCCAAAGCTACGTTTTCAAGGCGTTGCAGGGTGTCGTTCAGGCGCTGGGCGAGCATTGGATTTCAACCGTCGCAGTGGTGGCAAGGGCGCTATACTGCCTCTCGGGGATGTATGGTTCCAGCAGTCGCAGCATTTGGGGAAGCAGCAATGGATATCGCCGAACTTCTGGCGTTCTCGGTCAAGAACAAAGCCTCCGACCTGCATCTTTCGGCGGGCCTGCCGCCGATGATCCGGGTCGACGGCGACGTGCGCCGCATCAACATCCCGGCGCTCGACCACAAGCAGGTGCACGCGCTGGTCTACGACATCATGTCGGACAAGCAGCGGCGCGACTACGAGGAATTCCTCGAGGTCGACTTCTCCTTCGAGATTCCCAGCCTGGCGCGCTTCCGCGTCAACGCCTTCAACCAGAACCGCGGCGCCGGCGCGGTGTTCCGCACCATTCCCTCCGAAGTGCTGACGCTGGAGGACCTGAACTGCCCGCCGCTGTTCCGCCAGCTGATCGACCAGCCGCAGGGCCTGATCCTGGTCACCGGCCCGACCGGCTCGGGCAAGTCGACCACGCTGGCGGCGATGATCGACCACATCAACAAGAACGAGTACGGCCACGTCCTCAGCGTCGAGGATCCGATCGAGTTCGTGCACACCTCGCAGAAGTGCCTGATCAACCAGCGCGAAGTGCACCGCGACACGCACGGCTTCAACGAGGCGCTGCGCTCGGCGCTGCGCGAGGACCCCGATTACATCCTGGTGGGCGAGCTTCGCGACCTGGAGACCATCCGCCTGGCGCTCACCGCCGCGGAAACCGGGCACCTGGTGTTCGCCACCCTGCACACCAGTTCGGCGGCCAAGACCATCGACCGCATCATCGACGTGTTCCCGGCCGGCGAGAAGCCGATGGTGCGCTCGATGCTGTCCGAGTCGCTGCGCGCGGTGATCTCGCAGGCGCTGCTGAAGAAGATCGGCGGCGGGCGCACCGCGGCCTGGGAAATCATGGTCGGCACCCCGGCCATCCGCAACCTGATCCGCGAGGACAAGGTGGCGCAGATGTACTCGGCCATCCAGACCGGCCAGCAGGCCGGCATGATGACCCTGGACCAGCACTTGCAGGACCTGGTCAAGCGTGCGCTGATCACGCGCAACCAGGCCAAGGAATACGCCAAGGACAAGCGTTTGTTCGAATGACGAAGGAGAGCCGGCAGCCGGAAACGGCAGTCGGCCAGCGGATCCCGTTGTTTTTCCGGTTACCGGCTTCCGGTCGCCGGCTCCCGGAGAGCACAGATGAGCACCATCGACTTCACCTCGTTCCTCAAACTGATGGCGCACCAGAAAGCGTCGGACCTGTTCATCACCTCGGGCATGCCGCCGTCGATCAAGGTCAACGGCAAGATTTCGCCGATCACGCAGACGCCGCTGACCAGCCAGCAGAGCCGCGACCTGGTGCTCAACGTGATGACGCCGGCCCAGCGCGAGGAGTTCGAGAAGACCCACGAGTGCAACTTCGCCATCGGCGTGGCCGGGGTGGGGCGCTTCCGCGTCAGCTGCTTCTACCAGCGCAACCAGGTCGGCATGGTGCTGCGCCGCATCGAAGGGCGCATTCCCACGGTGGAGGAGCTGAACCTGCCGCCGGTCATCAAGACCCTGGCGATGACCAAGCGCGGCATCATCATCTTCGTCGGCGCCACCGGCACCGGCAAATCCACGTCGCTGGCGGCGATGATCGGCTACCGCAACCAGAACTCGACCGGCCACATCATCACCATCGAAGACCCGATCGAGTTCGTGCACAAGCACGAGGGCTGCATCATCACCCAGCGCGAGGTCGGCATCGACACCGACAGCTGGGACGCGGCGCTGAAGAACACCCTGCGCCAGGCGCCGGACGTGATCATGATCGGCGAGGTGCGCACCCGCGAAGGCATGGACCACGCCATCGCGTTCGCCGAGACCGGCCACCTGGTGCTGTGCACCCTGCACGCCAACAACGCCAACCAGGCCATGGACCGCATCATCAACTTCTTCCCCGAGGACCGCCGCAGCCAGCTGCTGATGGACCTGTCGCTGAACCTCAAGGGCGTGGTCGCCCAGCAGCTGGTCCCGACGCCGGACGGCAAGGCGCGGCGCGTGGCCATGGAGATCATGCTCGGCACGCCGCTGGTGCAGGACTACATCCGCGAGGGCGAGATCCACAAGCTCAAGGAAGTGATGAAGGAGTCCACCAACCTGGGCATGAAGACCTTCGACCAGAGCCTGTTCGAGCTCTACCAGGCCGGCGAGATTTCCTACGAAGACGCCCTGCGCTACGCCGACTCGCAGAACGAGGTGCGCCTGCGCATCAAGCTGGCCCAGGGCGGCGACGCCCGCACCCTGGCGCAGGGCATGGACGGCGTGGAAATGGCCGAGATGCGCTGACCGCCGCGGCGCCATGCGTGTGGAATGAAGGGCGGGCGACAGTACTGCGTTGGGCATTCGCGACTACCGCGATGCCGATGGGCAGTGGAAGCGTTCGCAGCCGGTGACCTGGCAGGCGTTCACCGGCGACCCGCTGGTGCGCACCCGCTATTGGGCCCGAAGCTTCATCGGCTGGCCGCGGATCGACCAGGCCCGGCCCAACGCGGCGCATGCGGCGCTGGCGGCGTGGCAGGCGCAACGGCGCATCGCTCGGCTCCTGACCCAGAACGTGGACGGTCTGCACCAGCGCGCCGGCAGCCGCGATGTCATCGACCTGCACGGGCGCCTCGACCGGGTCATGTGCCTGGAGTGCGCCGATGCGTCGCCGCGTCTTCGACTCCAGCAGCGGCTGCGCGCCGAAAACCCGGACTGGGCGCACCTGGGCGCGGCCCCTGCGCCGGACGGCGACGCCGATCTGGAAAGACACGACTTTTCCGATTTTCGAATCCCGGCTTGCAAACGCTGCGGCGGCATGCTCAAGCCGAATGTGGTGTTCTTAGGCGAAAGCATGCCGCGGCCGCGTTACGAGGCCGCGCGCGACGCGCTGCGGGCGTCCGATGCGCTGCTGGTGGTGGGTTCTTCGCTGATGCTGTATTCGGGTTTCCGTTTCGCGCGCATGGCGCACGAGGCCGGCACGCCCATCGCGATCCTCAACCGCGGCGTTACCCGCGCCGACGGCCTGGCCGGCCTCAAGCTCGATGCCGACTGCGTTGCCACGCTGGCGGCGACGCTGGACGGCGGTCACGCCAAGGCCGGCTGATCGGCCCCGGTCACGCCTGGGCCGATGCCCCGAGCGTCCCCGCCAGCCGCATGGCGTCGAACGGCGCGTGTACCTTGGCGTCGTTGTCGAAGTAGCAGTAGACGTCGCGCTGGCGCCGCCGCCGCGCCGCCAGCGTGCCGAGCCTGCGCGCGTCCCGCGGCTCGCCGCCCGCGGCCCAGCGCTGGATGCGTCGCCGCCAGTGGTCCAGCGCCTGGTCCGAATAGCCGCTGGTGTACAGCTCCTCGTCGCCGTGCAGGCGCAGGTACGCGAAGTCGGCGGTGATGTCCTCGCCGTAGAGGAACTTGCCGGCGGTGTCGGCGATCACCAGCGCGACGCCATGACGGCGCAGCTGGCGGATGAAGCGCGGATCGGCGAAGGTTTCGTTTCGCACCTCCAGTGCGTGCCGCACCGGACGCGTGGCGCCTTCGACCAGTGCGGTGCGGCCGCGCATGCGCTCGGGGTCGTGGCGCTTGGCGAGTCCCAGCGCCGCGTCGGTATCGTGCGGAAGCTGTTTGAGGAACGCTTCCAGCGCGGCGGGCTGGTACTTCAGGCTCGGCGGCAGCTGCCACAGCACGGGTCCCAGTTTGGGTCCCAGCTGCAGCAGTCCGGAGGCGAAGAAGTTGGCCAGCGGCAAGGCCGCCTCGCGCAGGCGCAGGATGTGGGTGATATAGCGCGGCCCCTTGACCGCGAACACGAAATCCTCCGGCGTGGCGTCGTGCCATTCCTTCCAGCTTTTCGGCGACTGCAGCGAATAGAACGAGCCGTTGATCTCGATGCTGCGCAGCGCCCGCGAGGCGTATTCCAGCTCGCGCCGCTGCACCAGGTCGGGCGGATAGAACACGCCGCGCCACGGCTTGTAGCGCCAGCCCGAGATGCCGATGCGAAGTGCCATGGCGAGAGCTTGGCGACGCCGACGCGTGGGCGTCGTGAACGCCGCGCGGTCGATGCGGCAGTTGCAATCCCGGACCCGCCCGGCCGGCCTCGCGAAGCGGTCGCGCCAGCCCGAGCCGCCGCGAAACTGGCGCCGGAATGCCGGCGGCTTAACGACCGCGGGCTAGAATGGCGCCATGCCACAGGCGCTCACATTCTCCAACCAGCTGCTCATCGCGCTGCCGGCGCTGGACGACCCCAATTTCGCGCGCGGCGTGGCCCTGATCTGCCAGCACGACGAGGACGGCGCCATGGGCGTGGTGGTCAACCGTGCCTCCGAATACACCCTGGGCGATGTGCTGGCCCAGATGAACCTGGCGCCGCACGATGAGGAAATGGGCCGCCGGCGGGTGCTCAGCGGCGGGCCCGTGCACCCCGACCGTGGCTTCGTGCTCCACGACGGCGAACGCGAGTGGGATTCGACGCTGGCCATCGGCGGCGGGCTCTCGCTGACCACCTCGCGCGACATTCTCGAGGCGATGGCGGAGGGCCAGGGTCCGGCGCACGTGGTGGTGGCGCTGGGCTGCGCGGGCTGGGGCGCGGGGCAGCTGGAGTTCGAACTGGGCGAGAACAGCTGGCTGACCGCCCCGGTCGATGCGGAGCTCCTGTTCCAAGTGCCGCTCGAACAGCGCTGGCACGCCGCCGGCGGGCGCATCGGCGTGGACATGAGCCGCATGACCGACTACAGCGGCCACGCTTGAAGCCCGATGGCACGATGCTGGGATTCGACGTCGGCGCGCGCCGGATCGGCGTGGCCGTCGGCAGCGCATTCGGCGCAGGCGCCAGGGCGCTGGCGGTGGTCGACGTGCATGCCGGTCGCCCGGACTGGCCGGCCATCGACCGGCTGCGGCAGCAATGGCGTCCCGACGGACTGGTGGTCGGCGATCCGATGACCCTCGAAGGCGGGGACCAGCCCATCCGCGCGCGCGCGCATGCCTTTGCCCAGGAACTGCGTACGCGCTACGGGTTGCCGGTGGTGCTGGTGGACGAGCGCTCGAGCTCGATCGAGGCCGCGCAGCGCTTCGCCAATGACCGTGCCGAAGGCCGCAAGCGCCGGCGCGACGCCGCGGCGCTGGACGCGGTGGCGGCGGCGGTCATCGTCGAACGCTGGTTCGCCGCGCCGCAGGACGCGATGCCGCTCGCATGAAGAGGCGGAGCGGCACGATCCTATGGACACCGACGAACAGGCAGGCCGCAGCGATATCCGGTGCGCCGCAGCGCTGCAGGCTCGTAAAGGCTTTTGGGCATTGCGCCGATGTGCGCCATAGCTCCATCACCCGCTCCCTCGCGCATCCCCCAGAGACTCCTACCCGATGACCGCACAACTCGACGCCGACGGACGCCTGCGCCACCTGCTGACGCTGGAGGGCCTGACGCGCGAACACCTGTGCGCGATCCTGGACCGCGCCGGCAACATCCGGGACGCCGCGATGGGCCGCACCCAGAAGCGCAGCACCCTGTGCGGCACCACCGTCTGCACGCTGTTCTTCGAGCCCTCGACCCGCACCCGCAGCTCGTTCCAGATCGCGGCGCAGCGGCTGGGCGCGGACGTGGTCAACTTCGACGCCTCGACCTCGTCGGCGCGAAAGGGCGAGACCGCGCTGGACACGATGAGGAACCTGGAGGCGATGGGCGTGCGCGGCTTCGTCGTGCGCCACCCCGAGGACGGGACGGCGCAGGCACTGGCGGCGCGCGCGGGGG
>DATHAV010000449.1:0-5827 GCA_035296505.1 Pseudoxanthomonas sp. | reverse complement strand
CCTCGGCTCACGTCGGGTGGTGCGGGCGCGAGCGCCCGCTCACGCCAGGGTCGGGACCGCGCTCGGTGATGCCGCCTGCGGGTGACCTGCCGGCATGCTCGACCCGGTTGCGCCCCGCGCGCTTGGCCCGGTACAGGGCTTCATCGGCGGCCCGCAGCACCGCTTCGGCCGTATAGCCTTCGCCCGGGAAGCTGGCGATGCCGATGGATACGGTCAGCGGCGGCAGCGTGCCGCCCTGGTGGGTCACGCGCATGCCTTCCACCGCCACGCGAATGGCCTCGGCCCGCTGGCGGGCGGTTTCCGGCGCGGCCTCGGGCATGATGATGGTGAACTCCTCACCGCCGTAGCGGCAGGCGATGTCCTCCGGCCGCGCCAGGCCCTGCAGCAGCTTGCCGAACTCGGCCAGCACCGCGTCGCCGCCGGCATGGCCGTGGACGTCGTTGAAGCGCTTGAAGTGGTCGATGTCGAGCATCAGCAGCGACACCGGCTGCAGGCGGCGGGCGCAGCGGGCGAATTCGCGGCTTGCCGACTCCTCCAGATAGCGGCGGTTGAACAGCCCGGTGAGCGGTTCGCGGATCGACTGCAGGCGCAGGCGCTCCTGCAGGTACAGGTTGGACAGCGCCATCGACAGCTGCTCGGCCACCGCGGAGATGATGTCCATGCGGTCCAGGAAGCGCGCATCGTCGCCGGAGAGATACAGCAGGCCCAGCTGCACGCCCTGGGCGCTCAGCGGCACGCAGGCGCTGCCGGCGTGCGCGTGGCGGGCGCTGTCGGCATGCACGCAGCGGGTGTCGCGTGCATCGGTTACCCGATGCGCCTGGCCGCGGCGCAGAGCCCAGCAGGCGCCGGGGTCCAGCACTTCGGGCGCGGAGGTGCGGTGTTCGCCCCAGCTGGCCAGCGCTTCGGTGTGGTCCTGCGAATCGCGCATCCGGTAGACGGTGCCGGCGGTGCCGGGCAGCAGGTGCTTGAGCATGCGTTCGGTCAGCTCGAAGGCCTCCGACGGTTCGCGGCAGCTCTGCAGCATGCTGCCGTAGTGCGTCAGCGCGCGCAGGTCGTCGCCGCTGCGCTCGAGCTTGTCGAAGCCCGCCGTGAGCTCCCGGTTGGCCTCGGCGACCTGGATCTCGGCGCGCGCCCGCTGGCGTATCTCGCGCACCAGCATCAGGTAGCCGATCACGATGGCCAGCAAGCCGAAGGGGATGCCGAGGACGGCCAGGGCGCGGAGCAGCAGGCCGCTGTTCGCGGTCGAAGCGGCGCGCGCCTCCAGCAGCACCCTTTCCGCCTCGCGCATGTCCTTCACCTGCTGGCGTATGGCGCCGGACATCGCCAGCACCTCGCCATCGATGCTGGCCTGCGCCGCAGGCAGCCCATCCAGGTTATAGCGCTCCAGGGTCTGCTCCAGTTGCTGGACGCGGCTGGTGACCAGCACCAGGAGCGAACGCGCGCGGCGGAGCTGCTCCGGGTTGTCCGACACCAGGTCCGCCAGCCGCCGCTGCAGCGGCGGAAGGGCCTGCACGGCATTGGAGTAGTCCGCCAGGTAGCTGGCGTTGTCGGTCAGTATGTAGCCGCGCTGGCTGGCTTCGGCCTCCCGCACCCGCGCTTCGGCCTCGTCCAGCTGGCCGATGACTTCGACGGTGTGGGCGACTCGCGCGGCATCGGCGATCAGCCTGTCGGCGCCCCATACCACGCCGCCGGCTATCGCCATGAAAACGACCGCGGCGAACAGCAGTCCCAGCGAATTGCGCAACTTGTTGACCTGCATGACTCCACCCGTTGATGCGAAGCGTCGTGCTTCTGGCGCCTGCGCGTCCCTGGCGGTTTATCGGGGAAGTTCAGCAAAGTATGTGCCAGTGGCCAGGAGGGGCCTACAGCCAGCCCTTCTGCCGGGCCAGCCGGGCGGCCTCGATCCGGTTGCCGACCCCCAGTTTGCCGATGGCCTCGGAGAGGTAGTTGCGGACCGTGCCGGGCGAGAGGTTCAGCCGCGCGGCGATCTCGCCGGCCGACCGCCCTTCGCCGGCCAGGCGCAGCACCTGACGCTCGCGGTCGTTGAGCGGGTCGGCTTCGGACCAGGCTTCCATGGCCAGCTCCGGATCGATCGAACGCGCACCCCGGTGCACCTGGCGCACCGCTTCGACCAGGCGGTCGGCGGGGGCGTCCTTGAGCAGGTAGCCAGCCACGCACGCGTCCAGGGCGCGGCGCAGGAATCCCGGCCGGGCGAAGGTGGTGACGATCACCACGCGCGTCGGCAGCGGGTGGCGGTGCAGGCGCTGGGCGAGTTCCAGCCCGGTCAGCCCCGGCATCTCGATGTCGGTCACCAGCACGTCGGGCTTGAGCCGCTGCAGTTCGCGCCATGCGGCCTCGCCGTCGGCCACCGCGGCGACCAGCTCGATGTCGTCCTCCAGTCCCAGCAACGCCGAGAGCGCCCCACGCATCATGGCCTGGTCCTCGGCCAGCAGCAGGCGGATCATCGGTGCTCGCGGCAGTCAAGCGTCATGGGCGGAAAGTAGCAAATGCCGGCGCACGGCGGCCGTCAGTGCCGGGGCCGCAGGGTCGCGGGCGGCGCGTCGGTGGATTTATCCTCCAAGGGCAGGATGATTTCGAGCCGCGTGCCTCGGCCTGGGCGGGAATCCACGCGGCATCGGCCGCCCAGCGAAGCGATGCGTTCGCGCATTCCGTCCAGTCCGTTACCCGGGACGATGGCGCCACCGCGGCCGTCGTCCTGGATCACCAGCGTCGCCACGCCGCCGTGGCCGCTCAGGGCGACGTGCGCGCTGGCGGCACGCGCATGGCGCTGGATGTTGGTCACCGCCTCGCGCACCGCCAGGGCCAGCGCCGTCTCCAGCTCCGGCGTCAGCGCCACCTCGCCCATTTCGTACTTGAACGCCACGCCGTCGCATTCCAGCAGCAGGCGCGCCGAAGCGAGTTCGGCCGCCAGTCCCGCCGCGCGGATGCCGCTGACCGCGCGACGCACCTGCGACAGCGCGTCGCGCGAAACCCGCATCACCTCGTCGATCTCGCGGCGCGCCGCCGGCGGGTCGCGCTCGATCAGCTTGCCGGCCAGTTCGGACTTCAGCGCCACCAGCGACAGCGTATGCCCGAGCAGGTCGTGCAGGTCGCGGCCGATGCGTTCGCGCTCGGCCATGCCGGCCAGCCTGCGCACTTCCTCGTGGCTCAGGCGCAGGTCGGCCTGGCGGCGCAGGTTCTGGGCGAAGTGGTGGTTGCCGATGAACACCGCCACGCCGACCATCGCGGTGATGGCGAAATTGAATGGCGGATAGGCCAGCAGCTGCACCTGCCAGGCGAACAGCGCCAGTAGTCCGACGACGATCGCGGCCTTGCCGCCCAGCCGCAGGCCGGTGAACGGCAGCAGCGCCAGCGCGTAGATGGTGTAGGTGTTGGAGAACGGGTTGAACGGCATCAACGGATGGGCAAGCGCGGCGATGGCCAGGATGCGCCACAGTTGCTTCGCTCCGCGCTGGCGGAAGGCGCCGAAATACAGCGGCAGGAACACCAGCACGCTCAGCCCGGTGAGGCCCCAGTAGGCCGGGTCCAGCCGACCCGACGGCGTCGCGCGGATGCCCCCCAGCGAAAACAGCGCCGGCGACAGCAGGAACAGCAGGTAGCCCAGGGTGTACAGCGGCATCCAGCCGAGCCCGCGCTCGTCGGGCACCAGCCAGCGGCGCAGCGGCAACAGGGACATGGCGGTACTCAAAGCGGCGACCTCAAAGCGACTCTACCCGATCGATGGCGGACGCAAGCGCGTACCGTGGCTGGCGAGGGATCGGCGATCAATTCGACAGGCGCCGGTGGGCGAGGAACCCGAACACGGCCGTGAACCCCAGCAGCGCCCCCAGGTGGATCGACAGCGGCGCACCGGCGTCGGCATCGATCGCCTTCAGCGCGATCTGGCCCAGGTGGTACGCCGGCCACATCGGCGCCAAGCGCGCGACCACCTCGGGCAGCATCGACAGCGGCATCCACAGGCCCGACAGGAACGCCATCGGCAGGTACACCAGATTGACTACCGCCGCGGCGCCCTGCCCGCCCGCCAGGGTGCCGATCCACAGCCCCATGGCGCAGAACGGCGGCACGCCCAGCACGTTGACCAGGGCCAGCGTCGCCAGCTGGCCCGGCGCCAGTTCCACGCCGCCCAGGAGCAGGGCGACGCCCATCAGGAGCGCGGTGATGATCGCGCCGAAGAGCATCGCCATCAGCGTCTTGGACAGCAGCGTGGCGCCGGGCGGCACCGGCATCGCGCGCTTGAGGCGCAGCAGGCCGAGCTCGCGGTCCATGGCCATGGCCACGCCGAATCCGAACAGCGCCGGCCCCATGATCCCGAACACGCCGTAGGTGACCAGCAGGTAGGTCGAGGCCATGCCGCCGCGCGGCCCGCCCAGCATCACCCCGAACAGCAGGTAGAACAGCACCGGAAAGGCGAGCGCCGGCAGCGCGAAGGCGGGCGTGCGCAGCAGGCGCAGGAACTCGTATTTCGCCTCGAGCAGGTAGCAGCGCAGCGCAAGGCGCGCAGGGTCGACGGTCGTATCCATCATGCGGCTTCCTCCAGTTCGGGTCGGCGGGTGAGTTCGATGAACGCTTCGGCCAGGCCTGCGCGCTTGACTTCCAGGTCCGACAGCGACGGATCGCGCGCGAGCAGCCGCAGGACGACCGGCTCGGCGCGGTCGACCATCAGTTCGAGCGACTCCCCGTCGCGCCGCGCGCCGCGCACCTGCGGCCAGCCGGACACCTCGGCCGCCTGCAGCGTGGTGGTGCAGCGGATGCGCCGCTGCGAAACGCGCGCGCGCACCTGAGCGACGCTGCCTTCGGCGACGATGCGCCCGCCGTGCAGCACCGCGATCCGGTCGGCCAGGGCCTCGGCTTCTTCCAGGTAATGGGTGGTCAGCAGCACCGCGCAGCCGCCGGCGACCAGCTCGCGGATCGCGCGCCACACACCTTGGCGGGATTCGATGTCCAGCCCGGTGGTGGGCTCGTCCAGGAACAGCACGCGCGGGCGCCCGCAGATGGCCAGTGCGAACTGCACGCGCCGCTGCTGGCCGCCCGACAGCTTTCCGTAGCGACGCCCGAGCAGGCCATCGAGGCCGGCCAAGGCGACGCAGTCGGCCACGCTGATGGGCTGCGCGTAGTAGCTGCGCGTGAGGTCCAGCAGTTCGGCCACCTCGAGCGTTTCCGGGATGCCGGCCGACTGCAGCATCACGCCCACCGAGCGGCGCGCGGCGAGCGACTGCGGCGGCAGGCCGGACAACCGCGCGCTGCCGGCGTCGGGCTGGTCCATGCCCAGCAGCAGGCCGACGGCGGTCGACTTGCCGGCGCCGTTGGGGCCGAGCAGCGCCAGCAGCTGCCCTGGGTGCAGCTCCAGATCGACGCCGTTGAGCGCGGGCACCGTGCCGTAGCGCTTGCAGACGCCTTGAAGCCGAGCCAGTGGAAGGGAGGAGGGGTTCATGCGCGGTGGCCGTGCGGGATGACGAGCACAGGCTGCACGCGAACGCCGCAGGATGTCAGTGGCGTGCATCATCCGTCGCGGGTGACAGGTGTCACTGGCGGAGTGCTCCGCATCGCGGGATGCTGTGACGCGTCCGCCGCGGATCGTGGCGGCCGGCGTTGATGACTTCCGGCAGCTTGGACATCGGCGCCGCCGCGGTCACACTTAAGGCCATGCTTTCGTACCGGTACCCATGAACACTTCCGCCGACCTGCTCAAGGAACTCCGCATCGACCGCGAGGCGCCGCCGCCTGCGCGCAAGCCGCGCCTGGGGCTGTGGATCGGGGTGGCGGTGGCGCTGGCGGCGATCGCGCTGGCGGCCTGGTGGCTGCT
>DATHAV010000448.1:0-1634 GCA_035296505.1 Pseudoxanthomonas sp. | reverse complement strand
AGCGCGGCGATGCGTTCCGCCAGCGGCCGCCGGCCTCGCCCGCTCAGGTGGCCAAGTTCATCGGCCAGCTGTTCGGCGCCGGCGAGGACCCGTGCCTACGCGCGCGCAGGCAAACCTCCGGCCTGCTCACCGCCACCTCCGATCGCGAACGCGAGCTGCTGGCAGAGGAGCTGCGCCGCCAGCGCCAGTACTGCGGCCCTTGAGCCGTGACTGGCGGCCGCGACTTGCCGCCGCCGCGGTGGCAGAATCGGCGCGGGGAACGGGCGCCGCCGGCGCCGCACTAGGGGACAGACACATGCACGATCGCATCGAGACGGGCGGGCGACTGCGCCCGCTTACCTGCACCGCCTGCGCGAAGCCGCCGGCATGAGGTTCGGGATTTCGCTGCAGGCCCTGTGCGCGGCGCTGGCCGCCGCCGGGCTCGGCCTGCTGATCTGGCTCGGCATCAGCGTGGCGCTGCTGCAGGGCGGCGGTTCGGACATGGTGCTGCTGCGATCGATGCAGCGCACCGGCGTGATCGTGGCGATGACGCTGGCCGTGTCCGCCGCCCTGCTCCTGCGCCACGCGGGCGCGGGGCGCTGGCGTCCGCTCGCCGCCGCGGCACTGGGCATCGCGCTGGCCGCGGCGGGCGCGATGCTGGTGCTGCTGCGCGGACAGGCGCCCGACCCGGGCTGGCTGGCGGTGGCCTCGACGGTGGCGTTTCTCTCCGCCGTGGCCGCGGTCCTCGGCCTGGGGCTGACGCTGGCCGCGCGCGGGCGCGACGGCTGGCGCCCGCAGATGGTGACGCCCAACCTGCTGGCCTATGCGCTGCTGTCCGGCGCCGCCCTCCTGTTTGCGCTGATCGCGTGGAAATGGCCCGGCGGCAGCGAACTCGCCGTCCCCGCGCCGTCGCTGATCATGCTGCTGCTGGTCACGGCGGCGCTGAAGCTGCTGTACTGGTTCGAAAACGGCGGCCTGCACGCGCGCATCGGCGACCTGGATCCGCGGGATACCCTGCGCCGCCGCGCCCTGGTCCTGGCGGTGCTGGTTCTCGCCCCGCTGGCGCTGGCCGCGGTCCTGGTGCTGTGGCCACAGTCGCTTCCGCGCCTGGGCTGGGGCTTGATCGCCGCGCTGATCCTGGCGGGCGGCACGCTGGAGCAGTCGCTGCTGGCGCGCGAAGGCGGCTGGTCGCCCCAGGGCGCGATTTGACACTGGCGGCGGCGCGGCACTTACCCACGACAGCGCACGCCACATACGAGGTTCGATCGGGAGCGCGCTCCCGCCCGTCGTCCTAGAGGAACTCGCCCGCGCGCTGCGCCAGCAGCTGCGCGGCGACGTCCCTGCCCAGCGCGTCGGGCGCATCGGCGCGGCCGCGGGCCTGCGCGCGCACCGTGCGCCCATCGGCCGCGGACCCCACCAGCCCCTGCAGCTGCATCTCGCCGCTGCCGTCAAGCGCGGCGAACGCGGCCACCGGCACCTGGCAGCTGCCGTGCAGGGTGCGGTTCATGGCGCGCTCGGCCTCCACGCACAGGCGGGTGGAGGCGTGGTCGAGCGCGGCGAGCAGCCGCTGCGTATCGCTGTCTTCGTCTCGGCATTCCGCCGCGATGGCGCCCTGCGCCGGCGCGGGCAGCCACTGGGGTGCGTGCAGGCGCGAG
>DATHAV010000447.1:0-4826 GCA_035296505.1 Pseudoxanthomonas sp. | reverse complement strand
TCGATTAAAGCGCGACCGGCCACCGGTCGCGCTTTTTCTTTTTACCCGTCCAAATCTTTGTTTAGATTGGAAAATTCCCAGCATGCCGGATTTGTTACAGGTCATGTCATGTCTCTGTAACAAAACAATCATTCCATAGCGTATCCGCCGGCGGCCGCCGGCCCGGCTGCCGTGGAGAACTCCTGCAATGAGCTTCAAGACCATCCCAATCGCCGCCCTTTCACTGGCCATCGGGATGGCCGTCGGCGCCTGCAGCAACGACGCCAGCGCGCCAGCGCCGGGGGCTGCAGACGGCGCGGCCGCCGGTGCCGCCGGTGACCGGATCACGGCGCAAATCACGGGTGCCGGCGCCACCTTCATCTATCCCCTCATCTCGCGCTGGTCGGCGGATTACAACAGGGCGACCGGCGCCCGCATCAACTACCAGTCGATCGGATCGGGCGGCGGCATCGCTCAGATCAAGGCAGGCACCGTGGACTTCGGTTCGACCGACAAGCCGCTTTCTTCCGAGGAGCTTGAAGAGGCCGGCTTAGGTCAGTTTCCCTCGGCAATCGGCGGCGTGGTGCCGGTGATCAACGTGCAGGGCATCAAGCCGGGCGCACTGAAGCTGACGGGCGCGGTGCTGGCCGACATCTTCATGGGCAACATCAAGCAGTGGAACGACCCAGCCATCGCCTCGCTCAATCCGGGCCTGGCGCTGCCCGCTGGCGCCATCAGCATCGTGCATCGCTCCGACGGCTCGGGCACGACGTTCAATTTCACCAACTACCTGTCCAAGGTTAGCCCGCAGTGGAAGGCCAAGGTCGGCGAAGGCACCTCGGTGCAGTGGCCGCAGGGCATGGGTGGCAAGGGCAACGAGGGCGTGGCCTCGTACGTGCAGCAGATCGATGGCTCGATCGGCTATGTCGAATTGGCCTATGCCACGCAGAACAACATGTCCTACACCGCGTTGCAAAACGCTGCCGGCAATTTCGTGCAGCCAAACGCCGACACCTTCGCCGCGGCCGCAGCCAGCGCCGACTGGGCCAACAGCTCAGACTTCAACCTGATCATCACCAACACCAGCGGCCCCAACGCATGGCCCATCACCGCCACCAACTTCATGCTGATGCACAAGCAGCCAAAGGACGCCAAGCGCAGCGCCGACGCCCTGGCGTTCTTCAAGTGGGCATTCGAGAACGGCCGGGCGCAGGCCAACGAACTGCACTACGTACCCCTGCCGCCCGAGTTGGTGAGCCAGATCGAGGCCTATTGGGCGTCCGAATTCAAGAACTGACTGGCGCTACCATCGCACTGCCCGCACCACGAGGCTGCGGGCCTACCGTGGTTTCCTGCTGGCCTGGCCACTGGACAGACCTTAGATGAATGCCGCAAGCCTTCCCGTCGCCGCATCGACCCAGCGTGATGCGCGGGATTCGCGCAATGACCGCTTGTTCCGCTGGCTGCTGGCCGGCACCGTTCTATTGGTGGTGGTCACGCTGGCCAGCGCCGCACTATCGATGCTTTGGGGTGGCCGCGAGGTGCTGGCCAGCCAGGGGCTGAGCTTCTTCTACTCGTCCGAGTGGAACCCGGTCGAGAACAAGTACGGCGCGCTGGCCCCGATCTACGGCACCGTCATCACTGCCGTGATCGCCATGGTCATCGGTGTCCCGGTGAGCTTCGGCATCGCCTTCTTCCTGACCGAGGTGGCGCCACGCTGGATGCGCGGGCCGGTCGGCACCGCGATCGAACTGCTGGCCGGCATACCGTCGATCATCTACGGCATGTGGGGCCTGTTCGTGCTGGTACCGATGATGAGCAAGTACGTCACGCCCTGGCTCAACGAGAACATCGGCGCCATTCCCTACCTCGGCGCGTTTTTCCGCGGACCACCGCTGGGCATCGGCATCCTGACCGCCGGCTTCGTGCTGGCGATCATGATCATTCCTTTCATCTCCTCGGTCATGCGCGAGGTGTTCCTGACCGTGCCCGCGCGGCTCAAGGAATCGGCCTACGCGCTAGGTTCCACTCGCTGGGAGGTAAGTTGGAACATCGTGCTGCCGTATACGCGCTCGGCGGTGATCGGCGGCATCTTCCTGGGGTTGGGACGCGCTTTGGGCGAGACCATGGCGGTGGCGTTCGTGGTAGGCAACACCGTGCGCCTTTCGTTCTCGCTGCTGGACCCGGGCACCACCATCGCGGCGCTGATCGCCAACGATTTCGGCGAAGCCACGGACACCTACCGTTCTGCGCTGCTGCTGCTGGGCTTCGTGCTCTTCATCGTGACCTTCATCGTGCTGGCCATCGCGCGCTACATGCTGATGCAGCTCTCCCGCAGGGAGGGCAACTGATGGACGCCAATCCCGCCAGCGCCGGCCTGTACCGGCGCCGTGCCGCGCTCAACGTGGTCGCCCTGGTGCTTTCCTGCGGCACCGCCCTGTTCGGCCTGTTCTTCCTCGGCTGGATCCTGTGGACGCTGGTGGCCAAAGGTATCGCCGGCATCGACCTCGACCTGTTCACTCAGATAACGCCGCCGCCGATGCAGGAAGGCGGCCTGGCCAACGCGTTCTTCGGCAGCGCGGCCATGTGCGCGCTGGCGATCGCCATCGGTACGCCGCTGGGCGTGCTGGCCGGCACCTGGCTGGCCGAGTACGGCAACGTGCGCAAGGTCGGGCTGGTGGTGCGCTTCGTCAACGACATCCTGCTGTCGGCGCCGTCCATCGTGCTTGGCCTGTTCGTCTACACGCTCTTCATCATGCAGTTCGGCGGCCAATTCTCGGCGCTGGCCGGCGCGCTCGCGCTGGGCCTCATCGTGCTGCCGGTGGTCGTACGCACCACCGACGAAATGCTGCGCCTGGTGCCGACGCAGATGCGCGAAGCGGTGCTTTCGCTGGGCGTCCCGCAGTGGAAGGTGATCGTGCAGATCCTGTACCGCAGCGCGTCCGCCGGCATCGTCACGGGAATTTTGCTGGCGCTGGCGCGCATCAGCGGCGAAACCGCGCCGCTGCTGTACACCGCCTTCGGCAACCAATACTGGAACGCGGACCTGCTGCAGCCTATGGCCGCCGTGCCGCTGGTGATGAACCAGTTCGCCGGCAGTCCGGTCGATTCCTGGAAGGCGTTGGCTTGGGCCGGTGCGCTGGTACTGACGCTGTTCGTGCTGGTGGTCAGCCTGATCGCGCGCGCCATCCTGCTGCGCAACCGGCTATCCCATGACTAATCTTTCTCGGACCCGACCATGAATGACGTGCAGAACCGCACGAACGCTCAGCGCATCAGCACCGCGACCGTGGATCGCGGCGACCTCAAGTCTTCGCCGGCGAAGCTGGCCGCGCGCAACGTCGATTTCCACTACGACCGCTTCCACGCGATCAAGAACGTGAGCTTGGACATTCCCGAGAAGCAGGTGACGGCGCTGATCGGGCCGTCGGGCTGCGGGAAATCCACGCTGCTGCGCATCTTCAACCGCATCTACGCGCTGTACCCGAAGCAGAAGGCCAGCGGAGAGGTGCTGCTGGACAACGAGAACATCCTTGATCCGAAGTACTCGATGAACCGCTTGCGCAGCCGCGTCGGCATGGTGTTCCAGAAGCCGGTGCCGTTCCCGATGACGATCTTCGAGAACGTTGCCTACGCCATCCGCCACCACGAAAAGCTGTCCAAGGCGGAAATGGCCGATCGGGTCGAGTACGCCCTGCGCCAGGGCGCGCTGTGGGACGAGGTCAAGGACAAGCTGGGGCAGACGGCGCTGGGCCTGTCGGGCGGCCAGCAGCAGCGCCTGTGCATCGCGCGCGCCGTGGCCCTGAAGCCGGACGTGCTGCTGCTGGACGAGCCGACCTCGGCGCTGGATCCGATTTCCACCAGCCGCATCGAACAGCTTGTGGAAGAGCTGAAAAAGGACTACACCATCGCCATCGTCACCCACAACATGCAGCAGGCCGCGCGCGTATCCGACTACACCGCCTTCATGTACCTGGGCGATCTAGTGGAGCATGACGCGACCGCCACGATCTTCTCCAATCCGAGCAAACGGCAGACCGAGGACTACATCACCGGTCGGTTCGGGTGAGCTAGGCGGTGCGCGCGGCGCTGCCGCGTGACCTGCCTAACGCGCGGCCACGGACAGCCGCCGGACATTTTGGAGCGAGGCACGCTACGGACGGCAGTCATGGGCTTGCCTAGCCCTTACGTTTTCAGGAACACGCTTCTTTAGGAACACGCCATGAGCAGCCACCCCCACGAACACATCGTCAAGAGCTACGACGAAGAGCATCGCCGCCTGGTCGGCGAGATCCTGCGCATGGGCGAGACCGCGGTGGCCCAGCTGCATGCCGCGCTGGACGTGGTCGAGCGCCGTGACGACCGCGCGGCGACCCGCGTGATCGCCAACGACGAGGCGATCGACCGGCTGGAGTCCAAGATCAGCCATGACGTCATGCAGCTGGCCCTGCGCGGCCCCATGGCCCGCGACCTGCGCGAGATCCTCGCCGCGCTGCGCATCCCGGCCGACATCGAGCGCATCGGCGACTACGCGGCGAACGTGGCCAAGCGCTCGATCGCGCTGAACGTGTCGCCGCCGATGCCGCACACCACCAGCCTGCGTTCGCTCGGCCAGCTGGCCGCGCGCCAGGTCATCGACGTCATGGCCGCCTACCGCGACGGCGATGCCGACGCGGCGGTGGCCGCGCGCGCGCGCGATGCCGAACTGGACGCGCAGTACACGTCGCTGTTCCGCGAACTGCTGACCTACATGATGGAAGACCCGCGCAACATCACCCCCTGCACCCATCTGCTGTTCATGGCCAAGAACCTGGAGCGGGTCGGCGACCACGCGACCAACATCGCCG
>DATHAV010000446.1:0-2775 GCA_035296505.1 Pseudoxanthomonas sp. | reverse complement strand
GGCGAACAGCACCGGGTTGCCGGCGATGGGGCGGGCATCGAGCGCGATCGACAGGTCCAATGCCGCCTCGCCGCCGTGGTGCTGCTGCCAGTGGCCCATGCGCGCCCGCCACTGGCTGGCGGTCATGCGCCAGTGCGGGTTGTCCACCATGACCTTCCCGGGGCACGGCGGATAGCCCACGTCCCGCAATGCCGCACCGAAGCGCGCCATGGCCTCGGCCAGGCCGGGCCAGTCCAGATCGTCGGCGACCACCAGCGCATTGTCCTGGTCGGTCTTGAGCAGCTGCTCGCGGCGCCCTTCGCTGCCCATCACCAGCAGGCAGAGGCGGTCGCGGTGCGCGGGCGGGACGACCAGGTCGAAGATCTGGGCCATCACCCGGCCGTTGAGCGCGCTGACCAGCCCCGTCAGGTACGGCATGCGCGCGCCGTGGGCGGCGAGGCTGCGGACCAGTTCGGTGATTCCCGCCGCGGCGCTGGCGATGTCCCCCAGGGTACGGGCACGGGCCAGCCGCAGGCTGATGAGGTGGGAGTGGCTGGCGAAATGCGAGAGCACTTCGGCGATGCCGAGCGTCCCGGCGATGGTGCCGCCGCGGTCGCGGACGACGACCCGCTCGACCCGGTGCTCGGTCATGGCGATCAGCGCTTGGAACAGCACGTCCTCGGACCCGAGGCAGACCAGCGGCCGGCTGGCCAGCGGCCCGACCGGAGCCTCCAGCGGCAGCCGCCGGAGCGCCACCGCATCGAGCAGGTCGGTGCGGGTGAGGATGCCGGGTTCGGCGTGGCTCGCATCGTCAATCAGCAGGCAATCCACGCGGCGCTCCCGCAGGCGCGCGGTGGCATCGGCAATGGAGGTCGCGGCGGTGACCCGCTCGGCCGGGGCCAGCTGCGCCTCGCCGACCCGCGCGACCATCAGTTCGGCCGCTTCGCGGCGATCGGCGCCCGCAACGGACAGCTGCCCCTTGGTCGCCAGCCCCTCGTTGAAATAGGCAGCGAATCGCGGGTTGTCCTCGATCAATCGCCGGAACACCTCGGCCGGGATCAGGAAACCGAGGCACTCCCCGTCGGCGCGGTAGCTCAGGCGGGCACGGCCGGCCATCACCGCCCAGGCGCCGAAGACATCGCCCGGGCCGTAGTCGGCGAACCGCTGTTCTCCGCCGGACCCATCGGCCTCATAGGCATGGACCAGTCCCTTGAGGATCACATGCACGTGCGGCGAGGGTATGCCGGCCTCGATCAGCGTGGTTCCGGCGGCATGGAAACCCAGATCCACGCTGGCCTGCAGGCGCGCGCGTCCGGCCTCGTCCAAGAGATCGAACGGGGGCTGGGTCAGGTCCAGGCCGGGGATGGCGTCCATCAAACTACCGTATGGCGTTCCGCGCGCCATGCCGTTCGCGCCTGACGGCGAAGGTCTGGCCAGCCGACGCTGCGCCCAAGACCCGACCGAGCCGCGAGGGAAGATGCATGGTCACCGGGCGCAAGCGGCACGCAGCAGGCCGTCGTCGTCCGAAAGTCCGATCCAATGCGCGTTCCGGGGAGAACCGTCCTCGTCGAACACCACCTCGTCGACCAGGTCGGCGCGGCGCCGGCCGCGGCAGTCGAACACCGCGCCGAACTGGCGCGTCGGCTCCCAGCGGCCGACCAGGAGCACCTGCGTCAGCACCTGGTCGGGCATTGCCGCGTTGCGGCGGTCGAAGCGGTGGTCGATCGCGATCAGGCGGCTGGTCTGCGGAACCGCATAGGTCCACGGGCGATACCAGACCCGCAGTTCGTTGGTGGACGCCACTTCGACCTGTTCGGGGAAGGTCGCGGTGACCCGGTCCAGCCAGGAATACTCCAACCAGATCGCCATCGCCAGCATGCCGGCGCCCGCCGCTGCGGGGATCGCCCAGCCGGGCAGCCGCTTGCGAACCAGCAGGTTGAACGCCAGGACCAGGCCGCCCAGGCCGAAACCGGCGGCGATGATCGCTAACAACTCCAACAGCATGTCGGCTCCTCTCCAGTGCGCGTCAGCGCTCGCGCGCGCCATTGCATCATGACAAGTCCCCGTCGCGCTGTCCCGCCTGGCGAGTGCGACCCATGCGGCCGCTGTGTCGCCGATACGAAAAGGCCCGCCCCGTGCAGCGGGCGGGCCATCCAGTTCGCTTCCCGGGGATCAGTGGTCCACGGCGTGGCCCGCGCCCCGCGGCACCCGGATGCTCTCCACCAGATGCTGGATGCGCTCCGGGGCCGGCTTGGTCATCGCCAGCACCAGGTACGCCGCGGCGAAGTTGAGCGCCGCACCCACGGCGCCGAAGGACAGCGGCGAGATTCCGAACCACCAGTTGGGGGCCGTGTTCTCGAGCATGTTGGTTCCGGGAATGAAGAACCAGCCCAGGTAGGTGAAGATGTAGACGCACGTGGACAGCAGGCCGACCAGCATGCCCACGATCGCGCCGGTGGCGTTCATCTTCTTGGAGAAGATGCCCATCATGATCGCCGGGAACAGCGACGAGGCGGCCAGCCCGAACGCCAGTGCCACCGTCTGCGCGGCGAACCCCGGCGGATTGAGGCCCAGGTAGGTGGCCAGGGCGATTGCCGCGGCCATCGATATGCGTGCGGCCAGCAGTTCTCCCTTTTCGGTGATGTTGGGCTTGAACGTCGACTTGATCAGGTCATGGCTGACCGCCGACGAGATGGCAAGCAGCAGGCCCGCCGCCGTGGACAGCGCGGCCGCGAGGCCACCGGCTGCGATCAGGGCCAGAACCCAGCCCGGCAGCTGCGCAATCTCCGGATTCGC
>DATHAV010000445.1:0-3469 GCA_035296505.1 Pseudoxanthomonas sp. | reverse complement strand
CTGGCGGTGGCCGCGATCAACGGCGACATCCAGCAGCAGCAGCGCGAAAAGACCATCCAGCAGCTCAAGGACGGCAAGCTCGACGTGCTGGTGGCCACCGACGTGGCCGCGCGCGGGCTGGACGTGGACCGCATCAGCCATGTGCTGAACTACGACATCCCCTACGACACCGAGAGCTACGTCCACCGCATCGGGCGCACCGGCCGCGCCGGACGCAGCGGCGAGGCCATCCTGTTCGTGACCCCGCGCGAGAAAGGCATGCTTCGCTCCATCGAGCGGGCCACGCGCCAGCCGATCGAGGAGATGAAGCTGCCCAGCGTGGAGGCGGTCAACGACAAGCGCGTGGAGAAGTTCCTCGCCCGCATCACCGACACCCTCGCCGCCGACCAGTCCGGCGACTACCGCGCGCTGGTCGAGCGCTACGAGCAGGAGCACAACGTGCCGATGGTGGACATCGCCGCGGCGCTGGCGCACATGGTGCAGGGCGATACGCCGCTGCTGCTGGCGCCGGAGCGTGCGCCGCCGCGGCCGTCGTCCGAGCCGCATGGCGAGCGTCCCGCCACCAGCGCGCGCCCGGGCCGCGGCGCCGCGTTCACCCGTGCCGCCGCGTCGGAACGGCAGGAACGTCCGCGTCGCGAGGATCCGCCGGTACGCGAACGCAAGGCTTCCGCGGCGGCGCCGCGCTCGCTCGATCCGCCTCCGCGCGAACGTCCGGATGCGGACCGGCCGCGGCACTCCGAACCACCGCGTGCGCCGACGGCGCCGCGCGGCACGCCCGAAGTCGGCATGGAGACGTTCCGCATCGAGGTCGGCCATGCCCACGGCGTCAAGCCGGCCAATATCGTGGGAGCGATCGCCAACGAGGCCGGCCTGGACAGCAAGTACATCGGCCGCATCGACATCCAGGACGACCACACCGTGCTCGACCTGCCCGAAGGCATGCCCAAGGAACTGCTGATGCATCTGAAGAAGGTGTGGGTGTCCGGGCAACAGCTCCGCATCCACAAGGTCGGCGAGGGTGGCGGAGACGCGCCCAGGAAGTTCAAGCCGGCCGCTGCGCGCACCGGCGCGCCGCGGCCGCCGTCGGCCAAGCCGTTCGGGCCCAGGACGCCGCACCGCAAGGGTCCGCCGAAGCCGCGCGAGTGAGTGCATCGGATCGGTGACCCACCATTCTCGGGTGCAGCTGTCGGCCGATGCATGGTTCCTCCTTGTGTAGACACGTCATCCGGCGGAAGCCGGATACAGCCATCGGATCTCCGTGAGCCCGCGCCTCGAATCTATCGCCCGTTCGTGTTTCGACGATGCCGGAAACGGACAAGCGGCAACGCCGAACACGGCATTCATGCCTGTTGATCCGAAGACCTCATGACCACCACCCGTCTCAACAAGCACATCGCCGAGACCGGCTTCTGCTCGCGGCGCGAGGCCGACCGGCTGATTGCCGAGCGACGCATCACGGTCAACGGCATAACCGCCGGCGTGGGCGCGGTGGTCGGCGAAGGCGACGAGGTGCGGGTGGATGGGCAGGGCCTCAAGGCCCGGCACAAGCGCGCAGGCGGGCGCAGGCACGTCTACATCGCGCTCAACAAGCCGGTCGGCGTGATCTGCACCACCGAGTCGGCGGTCGACGGCAACATCGTCGACTTCATCGACCACCAGGAGCGCATCTTCCCCATCGGCCGCCTGGACAAGGAGTCCGAGGGCCTCATCCTGCTGACCAGCAACGGTGACATCGTCAACGAGATCCTGCGCGCCGAGAACCACCACGAGAAGGAATACCTGGTGGCGGTCAACAAGCCGGTGACCGACGAGTTCCTGCGCGGCATGGCGCGCGGGGTGCGCATCCACGACCGGCAGACGCTGCCTTGCCGCACGGCGAAGATCGCCAAGTTCGGCTTCCGCATCGTGCTCAGGCAGGGCCTCAACCGCCAGATCAGGCTGATGTCGGCGGCGTTCGGCTATCGCGTGACCCAGCTGCGGCGGGTGCGCATCGACAACGTCAGGCTCGGCGCGCTCAAGCCCGGGCAGTGGCGCAATCTGAGCGAGCCGGAGCTGCGCGGCCTGCTGCCGCAGCGCGACGACTGGTAGCGGCCCTTCGGAATGGGACGTCGATCGCGCATGCCGCTGGCCGCGGTTGATCCGGCCACACCGAGACTCTATCGTCGGATCGCCGCATCGGGTGCGGACTCTGCATGAGCCGCGTGAGGCGTGACTGGGCCTATGATCAAACCGCAAAAGCCGTACGACGAAGACGCCCGGCTGGCCGCACTGCGCCGCTACGAGATCCTGGACAGCGAGCGCGAGGAACCGTTCGATGACTTGGCCGCGATCGCATCGGCGCTTTGTGGCGTGCCTACCGCCTCGGTGTCCTTGATCGACTCCGACCGCCAGTGGTTCAAGGCGCGCCACAACCTGGAGCTGTCCGATACCTCCCGGGACGTGTCGTTTTGCGGACACGCCATCCTCGATCCGCAGCGGGTCATGGTGGTCCCGGACGCTACGCTGGACGCGCGGTTCCACGACAATCCGCTCGTGACGGGCGAAGCCGGCATCCGTTTCTATGCCGGCGCGCCGCTGCTGAGCAGCGACGGCCATGCCATCGGCACGCTGTGCGTCATCGACAGGGTGCCGACCGAGCTCACGCCGGCCCAGGTATCGGCCCTGCACGCGCTGTCGCGGCAGGTCACGCACTTGCTCGAGCTTCGCCGGGCCGGCCGGCAGTTGAACACCCAGCTGCGCGAGCGCGAGTGGTACGAGCAGCAGCTCCAGCGCTATCACGACCAGCTGGAAAGGCAGAATGCCGATCTTTCCGAGCAGACCCGTACCGATCCGCTCACCGGCCTCTGCAACCGCCGCGCGTTCGCCGCCGCGGTCGACACCGCCATGCAGAAGGCGCAGGCGACCGGACAGGGTCCTGCCATAGCGGTCCTGGACATCGATCACTTCAAGATGATCAACGACCTGCATGGCCATGCCGAGGGCGACCAGGTGCTGGTGGCCCTGGCGGATATGCTCAAGGCGCAGTTCGCCGGTCGCGGCATGGCCGCGCGCTACGGCGGCGAAGAGTTCGTCATGCTGTTCACCGAGTGCACGCTGGATCTGGCGCGCCTGCAGTGCGAACTCATCCGCCAGTCGGTGTCGATGCTGCCGATCGGACTGCCGTTCACCGTGAGCATCGGAGTGGCCGAGGCCCGGCCCGGCGACAGCAGCGAGCAGATGTTCAAGCGCGCGGATGCCGCGCTGTACGCGGCCAAGCGCGGCGGGCGCGATCGGGTGGTGGTGGGCGAGTAGCGAGCGGGCGCTAGTCGACGATGCCCTTGGCTTCCGAGGTGCCCAACACCTCGGGATGCTCGATGTGCCTGGCGCGCCCCAGCAGTGGATGCAGGAACACGGCGGCCAGGATGATGGCCACGCCCAGGTAGAACAGCGGCGTGAGTTCGCGCTGCTCGCTCAGCAGCACGACCGCCAG
>DATHAV010000444.1:0-2483 GCA_035296505.1 Pseudoxanthomonas sp. | reverse complement strand
CGCTCCTGGGCCTGGTCCACAGCGCCGACGCCGCATTGACGGTCTCGAATTCCTCGCCCGCCGGCGGCGCGTCTTCGTCGTCGGGCGCGTCGCTCTTTTCCACCGGCATGCGGATCGGGAAGGCGACGTGGTCGGAATAGCGGGTGATCAGCGAACGCAGCTTCCACGGCTGCAGGAACTCGTCCTCGTCGGCCTTCAGGTGCAGGATGACGGCGGTGCCGCGCTGCTCGAGCTCGATCGGCTCCAGCGAATACTCGCCGCACCCGTCGCTTTCCCATTTCACGCCCTCGGCAGGCTCGGCGCCGGCGCGGCGGGTCAGGACGGTGACGCGGTCGGCGACCACGAAGGCGGAATAAAAGCCTACGCCGAATTGGCCGATCAGCCGCGCGTCGGCCTTCTGCTCGCCGGACATGGCCTCCAGGAAACGACGTGTGCCGGAGCTGGCGATGGTGCCGATGTTGGCAATAACCTCGTCGCGGTTCATGCCGATGCCGTTGTCGCGCACGGTGACGGTGCGCGCGTCCTTGTCGAAACCGACGTCGATGCGCAGCTCGCTGTCGCCGCTGGAAAGCCCGGGGTCGGCGATCAACTCGAAGCGCAGCTTGTCGCAGGCGTCGGAGGCGTTGGAGATCAGCTCGCGCAGGAAGATTTCCTTGTGCGAGTACAGCGAATGGGTGACCAGGTGCAGGACCTGGGCGACTTCGGCTTCGAACTTGAGGGTTTCGGCAGTTGCGGTCATGGGTTCGTGCGCGCCGGCGCGCGGGTCTGGAGAGGTGGGCGGCAGATGGGCGCGGCGGCGGCCGAAATCAAGCCTCGCGGCTATGGGACGGCCGCTCGCCGTTGTCGCGCCAGAGCCTCAGCGGCGGCCGCGCAGCCGCAGGGTCAGTCCCTTGAGGAAGTTGCGCAGCATCTGGTCGCCGCAGGGCCGGTAGTTCTTGTGCCCCGGCTGGCGGAACAGCGCGGACAGCTCCGGCTTCGAAACCGGGAACCCGGCGGCGGCGAGGATCCCGTGCATGTCCACGTCCTTGAGCTGGAAGGCGACGCGCAGCTTCTTCAGCACCAGGTTGTTGCTGACGCGGTCCTCCACGCGGCGCGGCGCATGGCTTTCGTCGCGGCCGCGGCAGTGGATCACCAGCCCGTCGAGGAAGCGCGCCAGCACCCGGTCGCTGCACTTGACGAAACCGTCCTCGTCCTCCTTCTTCAGGTATGCCTGCACGTCCTGGCGGGTCACGGGAAAATCCGGATCGGCGAGCTGGATGAGCTCGATCACGTGCGCGTCCCCAAGGTCCAGCACGTAGCGGATGCTGCGCATCACGTCGTTGTTGATCATCGTGCGTCCCATGCGGCCCAGGATCCAGCCGGTGCGCATTCTAACGTGGGCTGCGGTCGGGCTCCTTGGCGGCTACCGGGTCCGAAGGAAGGAATGGACGACGATCGCCGCGGGCGCTAGTCAGGCCGGCGACCTTTTTGCCGCGTTGGCGGCGGCCTCGCGAATGACCAGCCGGCGCGCAGCATGGGCACCTAATCCATGCATGAAAAGCGCCGCCGCCGAGCACGCGCCGGCGCTTGCCTTCATTCCAGCGTGACGGTCGATTTAACAATTGCTCATCCATAGTAACGACCCGAAGAACACGCTCGAAAAATGACTGAACATATCGAAGGCAAGGACATCCTGCTGGTCGAAGACGACGCGCTCGTGGCCTCCACGGTGGAAGAAATGCTGCTGTACGCCCAGGCGCGGTCGGTGGTGTTGGCAGCCAGCGTCGAGGCCGCGCTTTCGGCCCTCAAAGCGAATCGTTTCGACGTCGCCATCCTCGATGTGAACCTGTGCGGCCAGATGTCCTGGGACGTGGCCCGCGAGCTTCAGCGCATGCAGGTGCCCTACGTGACCGCAAGCGGCTACGGCGAGCTGCTGGACCACGCGTTGATCGGCAACCTGCTGCACAAGCCTTACTCGATGGACCAGCTGTTCCAGGCCGTATCCAAGGTACACGTCTAGCCACGGCTTCCACTTACCACCTACCCATAGAACCAGAAGGCATGAGCGAAAGGGGAAAGACAACCGCCGGAGTTCCGGGCGCCGAGCATCGGATCTCGACCGGCAACCGCGGCCTGGACGACATCCTGGGCGGCGGGCTGGACGCCAACCGCATGTACCTCTACGAAGGCCGCCCCGGCACCGGCAAGACCACGCTGGCGCTGGAGTTTCTGCTGGAGGGCGCCAAGCGCGGCGAGAAGGTGCTGTACATCACCCTGTCCGAGACCGCGGCCGAACTCGACCTGGTGGCGCGGCGGCACGGCTGGTCGCTGGAAGGCATCGACGTGTTCGAGCTGGTGCCGCCGGAAACCACGCTGGATCCGGACCGCGAGATCACCGTGCTGCATCCGGTCGAGGTCGAACTGGGGGAAACCACCAAGCTGATCCTGGACCGGGTGAGCACGCTCAACCCCAGCCGCTTGGTCATCGACAGCCTGTCCGAATT
>DATHAV010000443.1:0-4485 GCA_035296505.1 Pseudoxanthomonas sp. | reverse complement strand
GGCGCTGCGGCGGCTATCGGCTCGTCGGCGGCGGGCTTGGCGCAGCCGGCAGCCACGAGGGCGGAAAGGAGGGCGGTGGCGATCAGGGTCTTTTTCATCGGAAGCTCCATTGGGTCGGGTGCGCCCGCTCCTGCTGCGCCGGACGGCGCGGATGCGGTTGCGTGCGAGCCTTTACGTATCGACCGATCCGAAGGATGCACCGAACATCAAGAACGTTCGAACCCGGACTACTCCTGGCCCGGATGGGGCAGGCAGTAGAGTGAAAGGCGCTGCTGGGTCGATCGAACCGCACTGCCCGAAGCTCGGCCGCCCTCGCCAGAAGCCTGACCCGTTCGTCGCCTACGATCCAGGGGGAGAAACCTCCCGACTTTGCGCCGACAGGCCCAATGGCAACCCGATGCGGGTTCCGCATTGCCAGCGGGACAAGAAAAAGGGGCGGCTTCGCCACCCCTTGCAGGTCTACCCGCAGGTGCAGGCTGGTTTACGGCATCAGGACCTTGTCGATCACGTGGATCACGCCATTGCTCTGGTACACGTTGGCAACGGTCACGTTGGCGACGTTGCCCTTCGAGTCGGTGAGGGTGATGCCGTCGCCCTGGGCCTTGGCGGTGAGCGTTTCGCCCTGGACCGTGGTCAACGTGGCCGCACCGTCGCCTTCGCCGATCTTGCTCGCGATGGACGAGGCATCGAGCTTGCCGGGCACCACGTGGTAGGTCAGCACGGACGCCAGCGTGCCCTTGTTTTCCGGCTTCAGCAGCGTGTCCACGGTGCCGGCGGGCAATGCGTCGAACGCGGCGTTGACCGGCGCGAACACGGTGAACGGACCTGCGCCCTTCAACGTATCGACCAGGCCGGCGGCCTGAACCGCGGCGACCAGCGTCGTGTGGTCCTTGGAATTGGCCGCGTTGTCGACGATGTCCTTGGTGGGCAGCATCGCGGCGCCGCCGACCATGGGATTCTGCTTGGCGGCCATGTCGCCGGCGATCGCGCCGGTGGCCAGGACGAGCGAAGTGGCGAGGGATGCGGCTAGAAGTTTCAGTTTCATGTTTGCTCCGTTGCGGGTACCTGTCCGGGGCTCGGCAGGTTCACTTGCAGTACGGAGCAGTTGGCGGCGCGGATGCATCGCTCCGTTCAACATGGTCGGCACGGGCGCAAGCCCCCCAGCCGCATTGGGTCCACGCACGGTTCCGGTCGGCGGGAGCCGAGATCGCTTTGAGGCACGCCGGCTGGACGCCGCTCGGATCAGGCCGAAGTGGGAGCCGCCGTCGGCGTCGCATCGAAGCGGCGCGCATAGCCGCGTTCGTCCGCGACGCGCTCCACTTCCTGGTCCGCCAGCTCAGGCGCGCCGTAGACCGCATAGGCGATCGTTCCGTCCTGGCGCTGGCCGATTTGATGCAGGCGATAGCGCGGACGTCCGCTGCCGCCGTTCTCGGGGTAATGCACCGGCGGTTGCGCGTTGTCCAGGTCCATCTCGCTGTTGTCCACCACGCCGCCCACAAACAATGCTCGCATCATCGCAAATCTCCTGTGTTCGCCACGGGACCCTGTGCCCGGAGGGCCGAGAATGACCATTCCAATGTTCCGTCCGTATGAAGTTGTCGTTCGATAAAGGCAACAAATCTCAATGCGCGATTCATTTCAGCATCGGGGCGAGCGCGCTCCATACATGGTCCCGGATCGCGGGCTGCACCGCCGCGGTGGGATGCAGGTTGTCCGGCTGGAAGGAGGCCCGTTCAAGGGCCACCGGCTCCAGCAGGAACGGCAGGAAAGCGATGCCGTGCTGCTTGGCCAGATCGCTGAAATTACGCTCGAACCCTTGCGTGTATTCGCGCCCGTAGTTGGGCGGGATGCGCATGCCGATCAACAGCACCCTGGCGCCCGCCGCCTTCGAGGCCTTGATCATGCGCTCGAGGTTGGCGCGGGTCTGCGCCAGCGGCAGGCCGCGCAAGCCGTCGTTGGCGCCCAGTTCGATCACCACGATCGAGGGCGCGTGGCGCTCGAGCTCTCCGGCGATGCGCGAGGCGCCGCCAGCGGTGGTCTCGCCGCTGATGCTGGCGTTGACCACTTTCCACCGCGGATGCCGGTCCTTGATGCGCTCGGCCATCAGCGCCACCCAGCCCTGCGACGTAGCGAGCCCATAGGCGGCCGACAGCGAATCGCCCATCACCAGCACGCTGCGGCTGGCGTGCGGCGCTGCCGGGGCGGAAGGCGCGCTCTGTGCGAACAGCGGCGGGGCGCTGGCGGCCAACAGCAGCAGGCCCACGCCGATGGCGCATTGAACCCGACGCTGCCAGGCTACATAACCCGAATACATCCGGCGCGACCATGCTGCGCTACGTCGCGCCGTCTGCCCCGGCTTCACTATCCGCTGCCCCATCCCGCGTCTCCGATGCACTTGCTAAGGATCATCATGGCCGATTCAAACGAACTGCGCGCTGAAGTTCCCACTCTGAAACCGGCGGCGGCGCTGCGCGTGCGCGATCTCGGCAAGCGCGTGCCGCTGCCTGCCGGCGAGCTGGTGATCCTGGAGGGCGTGGGGTTCGACATCGAGCCGGGCGGGATCGTGGCGATCGTGGGCGCGTCGGGCTCGGGCAAGAGCACGCTGCTGTCGCTGCTGGCGGGCTTGGACAGCCCCAGCAGCGGCAGCGTGAGCCTGGATGGCGAAGTTTTGTCCACGCTGGACGAGGACGGCCGGGCGCGGGTGCGCGCGGCCAAGGTCGGCTTCGTGTTCCAGAGCTTCCAGCTGCTGCCGTCGCTGACCGCGGTGGAGAACGTGATGCTGCCGCTGGAGCTGCGCGGCGACATCGACGCGGAAACGCCGGCGCGGCAGATCCTGCGGAAGGTCGGCCTGGACGATCGCATGTACCACTACCCGCGCCAGCTGTCCGGCGGCGAACAGCAGCGCGTGGCGCTGGCCCGCGCCTTCGTCACCCGGCCTTCGCTGCTGTTCGCCGACGAGCCCACCGGCAACCTGGACACCCACACCGGGCAGGCGATCGTCGAGCTGCTGTTCGCGCTCAATGCCGAAGCCGGCACCACCCTGGTGCTGGTCACGCACGACGAACGCCTGGCCGTGCGCTGCGGGCGCATGCTGCGCCTGGACAGCGGCCGGCTGGTGGAGGACACCCGCCCATGAAGGTGCTGAAGATGGCGTGGCGCCAGCTGCGGCGCGATCTCGCCGCCGGCGACATCCGCATCCTGTTCGCGGCCCTGGTGCTGGCGGTGATGGCGGTGACCGCGGTGGGTTTCGTCACCGACCGCGCCGAACGCGCGCTGGCGATCGAGGCCAACCGCCTGCTCGGCGGCGACGTGGTGGTGCGCGGCGACGCGCCGATCACCGGCACCCTCCGCCAGGCCGCGGCCGCGCCGGGATTGCGCAGCACCGAAACCCAGGGCCTGGACAGCATGATCCGCGCCGGCGAGGACCTGCGCCTGGGCGACGTGCGGGCGCTGGGGCAGGGCTTCCCGCTGCGCGGCAGTTTCCGCATCGTCGATGCGCGCGGCGGGGTCGAAAAGAACGCCAGCGGCATTCCCGCGCCCGGCACGCTGTGGATGAGCCGGGCCGGCGCCGATGCGCTGGACGCGCGCATCGGCGACCGCATCGGCATCGGCGAACTGCAGCTGCGCCTGACCGCGCTGGTGGTGCAGGAGCCCGATGCGGCGATGGACTATTTCAACGTCGCGCCCAAGGTGTTCCTCAACCTGTCCGACCTGCCCGCGACCGGGCTGGTGCAGCAAGGCAGCCGCATGCGCTACCGGCTGGTGGTGGCCGGCGACGCCGCGGCGGTCGAGCGCTTCACCGCGGCCGCGCGCCCGGCCCTGGCCCGCGGCCAGCAGCTGGAAACGGTGCAGGATGCGCGGCCCGAAGTGCGCTCGGCGCTGGACCGCGCGGGCCGCTTCCTCGGCCTGGCCGCGCTGGTGTCGGTGGTGCTGGCGGCCGTCGCGGTGGCGATGGCCGCGCGCCGCCACAGCGAACGCCATCTCTCCGGCACCGCGGTGATGCGCTGCCTCGGCGCCAGCCAGTGGACCCTGGTGGGCGTGCACGTGGGCGAACTGGTGCTGCTGGGGCTGTTCGCGTGCAGCGTCGGGGTGCTGATTTCCTTCGGCCTGCAGTGGGGCATCGGCGAGTGGCTGTCGCGGTCGATGAACCTGTCGATCCCGCCCGCCGGCCTCATGCCCGCGCTGCAGGGCTATGCCGTGGGCATGGTCGTGCTCCTGGCCTTCGGCGCGCCGCCGGTGCTGGCCCTGCGCCGGGTGCCGGCGCTGCGGGTGCTGCGCCGCGACCTGGACCGTACCGAACCCAGCGCCTGGCTGGTGGCGCTGACCGGCTTCGCCGGCCTCGGCGCGCTGCTGTGGTGGAAGGCCGGTTCGGCCACCCTGGGCACTGCGATGCTTCTAGGCATCGCGGCGACGCTGGCGGTCCTGGCGCTGTTGGCCTGGCTGCTGATCGTGGCGGTGCGGCGCCTGCGTTCGCGCCTGCGCGGC
>DATHAV010000442.1:0-5425 GCA_035296505.1 Pseudoxanthomonas sp. | reverse complement strand
CTGCGGCTTCGGTCCCCGGGGCTTCTGCGGTCCCTGCCGTCCAGCGAAACCGCATCCCGCGACGGCTGCCGCTGCGCACCGGCTCGCTCGAGCCCTGAAAGTCCAGGTCTTCCGCCAGGTGCACCTGGCCGCGCCCGGCGCGCGGCCGGGCGGCGGGGTGGCGGGGTGGCGGGGCGGCAAAATGCCTACAGTTGAATCAGGCACCGCTCGCGAGCGATCGCTGAAGCTCCGTCTCGAACTCCTCGAACGTGATGCCGCGCAAGGCGGCTTCGGCATCCGCGGCATCCTTGAGCGCGCCGGAAAACGTCAGGCGTACCGGCGTGCCCTGCGCCTCGTGCAAGCGCGCCGCGCGCCGGATCAGGGCGAATACCCGGGCCTCGGTAGAGCCGCCGGCGATGCGTCCACCCATGCCGAGCACCCATTCACCGTCGCGCCGCACCACCCCGGCGAGCAACCGGCCCTGGGCGTCGCGCAGATCGGCATGCGGTTCGATCATGGCCTTGGACGCTTTCGGCTTGGCCGCACGGGTCGAGTTTTTCCCGCCTGCGTCGCGCCGGCGTTTCGAATCGGTGGGCCTCGTGTTCTCGAAATTCATGGGGCCGACGCATGTGGCAGCAGCATTCGACAGCGCCGGACGCATGTTCATAGCTGGTTGCCGGGCTGCAGTGCCTCGACCTCGACCGACTGCTTCGGAATGCGCCTGGCGAGCGTCGTCTCCCAGCGCCAGAACAGCCACCCCAGCAGCGTGAAGGCACCTGCGGCGAGCGCAAGGTGCAGGCCGTGGTGGCTGAGCAGCGGCGACAGCACGCCGGCCACCACCGCATTGAGGATGAGCCCGGTGAACGCCTGCAACGACGAGGCCGCACCGCGCTGGCGCGGGTACATGTCCAGGATCGCCAGCGTGACGATGGGAAAGATCAATGCCACGCCGAATGCGCTAAGCACCATCGGCAGCACCGCCCAGGGTACCGTCGGGATTTCGACGAGGGCGTTGTAGGCGATGTTGGCGGCCGCGGCCGCGCCGCAGCAGGCGAAACCGATCGCCACCAATCGCGCGCCGCCGATACGCCCGGCCGAGCGCCCGGACACGTAGGCGCCAAGGGTCATGCCGCCGATGGTGGGGATGAACAGCCAGCCGAACTGGCGCTCGTCGAGCCCCAGCAGGTCCATGACGAACGCGGGCGCCGAGGCGATGTACAGGAACAGGCTGGCGAAGTTCAGCGCGCCGGCCGCGGCGATGCGCTGGAAGCGCGGGTTGAGGAAGATGTGGACGTAGTCGCGCAGCATCCGCCGCGGCGCCAGCGTCAGGCGCGCTTCCTTCGGATGGGTTTCCGGCAGCCATAGCGCGGTGGACGCCAGCAGCAGCACCGAAAACGCGGTCAGGAACCAGAAGATCATCGGCCACCGCGCCCAGCCCAGGATCCAGCCGCCCACCAGCGGGGCGATCGCCGGCGCGATGCCGAAGATCATCGACACCTGGCTCATCAGACGCTGCGCATCGTCGCCCTGGAACAGGTCGCGGATCGCCGCCCGCCCCACGATCAGCCCCACGCCCGCCGACAGGCCCTGCAGCGCGCGGAACAGCAGCAGCGTGCCCAGGTCCGGCGCCAGCGCGCAGCCCACCGACGCCAGGGTGAACACGGCCAGGCCTGCGATGATCACGCGCCGCCGGCCCAGGGAATCGGACAGCGGCCCGTGGACCACGCTCATCAGCGCGTAGGCCAGCAGGTACACGCTGATGGTCTGCTGCATCGCCAGCTTGTCGGCGCCCAGCTGCGCCGACATCTGCGGAAACGCCGGGAAGATGGTGTCGATCGAGAACGGCCCGAACATCGCCAGCCCGCCCAGCAGCAGGGCGATGCGGCGACGGAAGCCGGGAGGATGCGCGGGAGTGGGCGGGGACACGAACGGCCTGAGGCGGATGACGCGTCGCCTGCTCCGGCGGCCGCGAAGGCGCCAGTCTAAGCCAGCCGCCGTCAAGGCCGCTCGAAAGCGCAGGGGCTATAATGCGGCCACGCGCGGTGGGAGAAGCGGGGAAACATCCCGCTGCCGAAGACGCAACGCCCGTAATCGCTCAGGCTCCCATACCACCGCGGGTGAACACTCTGGAGAGACCGGCGGCAGGCCGGCGCCGAAGGGGCACGAAGCGGAACGCTTCCAAACTCTCAGGCAAAAGGACAGAGGGGCGCCCCGCGTGCGGCATGCACGCTGCCTTCGGACGCCCCCGCCATGAGCACCGCCCCGCCCCGCTCCACCGCCACGCCTTCCCTGCGCGAACTCGAGCACCACTGCGCCTTCGTCGAGCGCCATATCGGCCCGAACGACGCTGAAATCGCGCACATGCTGCAGATCATCGGCCAGCCGTCGCTGGAATCGATGACCGACGCGATCGTGCCGGGCAAGATCAAATCGCAAGCAAAACTCGAGCTGCCCGAGGCGGCCAACGAGGTCGAGGCCCTGGCCCGCATCCGCGCCATCGCCGACAAGAACCAGGTGTTCCGCAGCTTCATCGGCCAGGGCTACTACGGCACGCACACGCCCGCGGTCATCCTGCGCAACATCCTGGAGAACCCCGCCTGGTACACGGCCTACACGCCCTACCAGGCGGAAATTTCCCAGGGCCGCATGGAAGCGCTGATCAACTTCCAGACCATGGTGACCGACCTCACCGCGATGGAAATCGCCAACGCATCGCTGCTGGACGAAGCCACCGCGGCGGCCGAGGCCATGACCTTGGCCAAACGCTCGGCCAAGTCGAAGTCCAGCGTGTTCTTCGTCTCCCGCAACGTGCATCCGCAGACCCTGGAGGTGCTGCGCACGCGCGCCGAGCCCATGGACATCGAACTGCGCGTCGGCGACGAAGCCGAGGCGATGGAGGTCGATGCCTTCGGCGTGCTGCTCCAGTACCCCGACACGCTGGGCCGCATCGTCGACCACCGGGCGCTGGCCGATGCGGTGCACGCGCGTAATGGAGTGGTTGCGGTGGCCACCGATCTGCTCGCCTTGACGCTGATCAAGGCGCCGGGCGAATGGGGGGCGGACATCGTGGTCGGCAACAGCCAGCGCTTCGGGGTGCCGTTCGGCTTCGGCGGCCCGCACGCGGGCTTCATGGCCTGCCGCGACGCGTACAAGCGCTCGATGCCCGGCCGCCTGATCGGCGTCTCGGTCGATGCCGAGGGCAAGCCGGCGTACCGGCTCACCCTGCAGACCCGCGAGCAGCACATCCGCCGCGAGAAGGCGACGTCCAACATCTGCACCGCGCAGGTCCTGCTGGCGGTGATGGCCAGCATGTACGCCGTCTACCACGGCCCCGAGGGGCTGGTCCGCATCGCGCGACGCACCCACCGCATGGCGGCGTTGCTGGCCGCGGCGCTGCGCAAGGCCGGCATCGGCGTGGGCGAGGGATTCTTCGACACCCTGCACGTGACCGGCGTCGACGCGCACGCGCTGCACGTCAAGGCCCAGGCCGCGCGCTTCAACCTGCGCGCGATCGACGCCGGCAGCCTGGGCATCAGCCTGGACGAAACCACCACCCGCGAGGAATTGATGGCGCTGGCGCAGGTGTTCGGCGCCGAGCTTCGCGACATCGATGCCCTGGATGCGGAAACCGAGGACGCCTTGCCCCCCACGCTGCTGCGCGACAGCGCGTTCATGCGGCACCCGGTGTTCAACACCCACCACAGCGAGCACGAGCTGCTGCGCTACATGCGCGGCCTCTCGGACAAGGACCTGGCGCTGGACCGCACCATGATCCCGCTGGGCAGCTGCACCATGAAGCTCAACGCCACCGCCGAGATGATTCCGGTGACCTGGCCCGAGTTCGCCAACCTCCACCCGCTGGCGCCGCCGCAGCAGGCGACCGGCTACAGGCAGCTGATCGAGGAACTCGAAGCGATGCTGGTCGAATGCACCGGCTACGACGCGGTGAGCCTGCAGCCCAATTCCGGCGCGCAGGGCGAATACGCCGGCCTGCTGGCGATCCGCGCCTACCACCGCTCGCGCGACGAAGGCCATCGCGACATCTGCCTGATCCCCGAATCGGCCCACGGCACCAATCCGGCATCGGCGCAGATGTGCGGCATGACGGTGGTGGTCACCAAATGCGACGGCAACGGCAACGTCGACCTCGACGACATCAGGCGCAACGCCGAGAAGTATTCGGACCGGCTGGCCGCGCTGATGATCACCTACCCGTCCACGCACGGGGTGTTCGAAGAGGACATCGTCGAGATCTGCGAAGTCGTGCATGCGCATGGCGGGCAGGTGTACACCGACGGCGCCAACATGAACGCGCTGGTCGGCGTCGCCAAGCCCGGCAAGTGGGGCTCGGACGTTTCCCACCTCAACCTGCACAAGACCTTCTGCATTCCGCACGGCGGCGGCGGCCCGGGCGTGGGTCCGTGCGTGGTCAAGGAGCACCTGGCGCCGTTCCTGCCCAGGCAGCTCGCCCTGCCGCGCGCGACCGGCCAGGCCGCAAACGGTACTAGCCAGGCGCCGGCCGACAACCGGGTGGGCATGGTGTCGGCCGCCAGCTTCGGCTCGGCCTCGCTCCTGCCGATCAGCTGGATGTACATCACTTTGATGGGCGCCGCCGGCCTGCGCAAGGCGACCCAGGTGGCGCTGCTCAACGCCAACTACATCGCCAAGCGCCTCCAGGGCCACTACCAGACCCTGTACACCGGGCGCAACGGCCTGGTCGCGCACGAGTGCATCCTCGACCTGCGCCCGCTCAAGGACCAGACCGGCATCGGCGCCGAGGACGTGGCCAAACGCCTGATCGATTTCGGCTTCCATGCCCCGACCCTGAGCTTCCCGGTCGCCGGCACGCTGATGGTCGAGCCGACCGAAAGCGAATCGCTGCACGAGCTGGACCGCTTCGTCGACGCGATGATCGCGATCCGCGACGAGATCCGCGCGGTTGCCGACGGGCGCCTGGACCGCGACGACAACCCGGTGCGCAACGCCCCGCACACCGCGGCCATGGTCATGGCCAGCCAATGGACCCACGCCTACCCGCGCGAACTGGCCGCCTTCCCGCTGCCAAGCCTGAAGCGGCAGAAGTACTGGCCGCCGGTCGCGCGCGTGGACAACGTCTACGGCGACAAGAACATCATGTGCGCCTGCATCCCGGTGGATGCGTACCGGGAGCCGGCCGAGGTCTGATGGAGTTGCGATGGCCGTCCTGCTCCAGGACGGCAACTCAAGAAGCTTGCCCGCTGTGGGCAAGGCCGCCTGCCCATTCCCCTGCTCATTAATGGCGCTCGGGGCTCCAACAAACCTCTGCGTGCAGCCGACCAAGGGATGGAAAAATCAACGACTCCAGCAGCCAGGGCGACCATGTTTCTGCTCAGCTTCCGTACCCACTCCGATCGCGGTCCAGGTACGAAGTGGGCGGGCCTCCGGTATTGGGGGAAAACCGATTCGG
>DATHAV010000441.1:0-2734 GCA_035296505.1 Pseudoxanthomonas sp. | reverse complement strand
GGGTCTCGGAACCCTGGCCGACGACGGCGGCTGGGGCAAATATGTGGTCGTCGTGTTCGACGAACTGGACAGCTACTACACCTACGCCGCGCACTACCAGCCCGAGGGCAGTGACTACGCCATGTCATCTGGAATGTTCATCCAGGCAGGGTATGGCCACTTCGTGATGCCGCAGAACGCTATCGACGCGATGGAGCCGGTGATCGCCCACGAGTTGACGCACTGCCTGTTGACCCACCTTCTTATCCCTGCTTGGCTGAATGAAGGCCTTGCGGTCAATACCGAGCACACGCTTTTTCCGCAATTGGCCGCGCCCCACGCACAGCTCTTCTTTCCGCACGAAGTAGCGGCCCATCATGCGGCCTACTGGAACGCCGACAGTATCCAGATGTTCTGGTCGGGGAAGTCCTTTCTACGCGCCGACGACGGTAATCGTCTGTCCTACGATCTTGCTCAAAAGATCACTGCCTTGGCAGCAAAAAACGAGCCGGCGTTCCGTGCATTCGTTCGCGAAGCAAAGATGGAAGATGGCGGTCTGTCGGCCGAGCACCATCTCGGCTTCCCATCGCCCATTTGGTTGAAGCGGTGTTGGGCGAAGGATCCTGGCAGCCAAGGCCAGAGACATGGAGCGAGGGTGTAGAGGGCGGCCAGTTCTAGAACGAAAGTTTAGAAACTTGCAGAAAATGCAGTTTCTGCCGGAAGCACCTTTTCAGGTGCGATTATAAAAGAAGAAAGTCAGGTATATCCATGCGAAGCGGATACGCGTTGTTTGCTGCGGTTCTTAGCCTGTTTCTTTTGTTTTGTACGGAAACCAGATGCTCGAGAAGAAGACATGATCACCAAAGAAGCGCTGGTCGAAATGTTTGATGGCATGCAGAAGAACACCAGCTGGGATCTGTCAGCCCACTCTTATGGAGTTATTTCTTTACCGATTCTTCCGAATCGAAACTAGAGGCAGCGACCCCGCTCCTTGGGGGCAGCGGTGCGATGCGGGATCAGGCTTTCATGTCGATAGCCCGCTGCACTGACTCCAGCCAATTCACTAGCCCCTAGCCGCGCACGGCGCGGGTCTGCAGCAGCGCGCGCAGTTCGTACTTGTCGGCGTCGTTCAGATCGGACTGGCGGTTCAGTTCGTCGATGCGCTGCTGCACGGTCTGTTTTTCGAGCTGCACCACGGCGTCCAGCAGCTCCATGCGCCAGGTGGCTTCGGTGCCGGGAAGCGTCTGCGAGGCCAGCTTCTGCAGCGCGGGCAGTTCGTCGCGCTCGGCGAAGTGCTGCAGCAACGCGCCGGTGCTGATGTCGGGCCGCGCGTGCACCAGGGCCAGCAGTTCGATCAGCAGGTCGACGCCGGGGTGCCTGAGTTCGCGGAAGCGGTAGGGCGGCTCCAGCGCCGCCGCCAGCGAGGGCTGCTGCAGCAGCAATGCGATCGCGCTGCGCACCAGGCTGCGTTTGTGGTGTGCCGCCGGGGCCCGCGAAACCGCCCTCGGCTTGGAAGCTTGTGGCGCGACGCTCTGCACGCTGACGCCGGTCAGCTCGCCCAGGCGCTGGCGCATCAGGTCGCCGAAGGCGCCGTCGGGAATCTGCGCCAGCAGCGGCTTGGCGCGTTCGGCCAGGCGCGCCTTGCCGTCCAGGGTCGACAGCCGGATGTCCTTGCCCAGTTCGTCGAAGAAGAACTGCGACAGCGGCGTGGCCTGCCGCAGGCGCGCATCGAACCCGGCGGCGCCCTCCTGGCGCACGATGCTGTCCGGGTCCTCGCCGTCGGGCAGGAACAGGAAGAACGCTTGGCGCCCGTCCTTCATCCGCGGCAGCACCGACTCCAGCGCCTTCCAGGCCGCGCGCTCGCCGGCGGCGTCGCCGTCGAAGCAGAAGTACACGTCGGGCGCGTTGCGGAACAGCAGCTCGGCGTGGTCGGGCGTGGTCGCGGTGCCCAGGGTGGCCACCGCCTGGGTCACGCCGTACTGGAACAGCGAGACCACGTCCATGTAGCCCTCCACCACCACCAGCCGCTCGATCTTCTGGTGGGCCTGGCGCACCTGCCACAGGCCGTAGAGTTCGCGGCCCTTGTGGAACAGCGGCGTCTCCGGCGAGTTGAGGTACTTGGGACCCTCGTCCTTGGCCAACACGCGGCCGCCGAAGGCGATCACGCGGCCGCGGCGGTCGTGGATCGGGAACATCACCCGGTCGCGGAACTTGTCGTAGACGCGGCCGCTGTCGCTGCGCGAGAGCATGCCGGTCCTGTCCAGCAGCTTGAGGCGGCGCTCGTCGGTGCCCAGCGCGTCCTTGAGCGCGGAGAAGCCGTCGGGCGCGTAGCCGATCGAGAACCGCGCGCGGATGGCCTCGTGCACCCCGCGCTTGTCCAGGTAGGCGCGGGCGCCGGCACTGGCCTGGAGCTGGCGCTGGAAGAACTGCGCGGCGGCGTCGAGCGCCGCGTACAGCTCGCGGCTGTCGTCGTTGTCGCTGCGCTTGACGGCGTCGCGCGGCACCTCCATGCCCGCGCGCTTGGCCAGTTCGTCGACCGCGTCGAGGAACTCGAGGCGGTCGTAGTTCATCAGGAACGAGATCGCGGTGCCGTGCGCCCCGCAGCCGAAGCAGTGGTAGAACTGCTTGGTCTGCGACACGGTGAACGACGGCGAGCGCTCGTCGTGGAACGGGCAGCGCGCCGAGTATTCCTTGCCCTGGCGCTTGAGCGGAACGCGGGTGCCAACGACCTCGACGATGTCGGTGCGGGCCAGGA
>DATHAV010000440.1:0-3942 GCA_035296505.1 Pseudoxanthomonas sp. | reverse complement strand
GGCCGATGTGCAGGGCCAGCGCCGACAGCACGCGCGAGCCCAGGCCGTCCAACGCCCGGTACAGGCCGTAACCGCGCTCGCGGAAGCCCGGGACCTCGGTCGGCCACAGGTTCGGGGGCATCACGGCACGGTACCGGGAGTCCTCCGGAATCTCGCGGCCGATGTGCCAGAACTCCTTCAGATCGAAGTGCTGCGCGCCCTTGGCGGTTTCCACGCCGAACGGCGTATAGCCGCGGGCGCCGCCGCTGCCCGGCACGTGGTACTTGCGCTTGGTCTCCTCCGGCAGCGCGAAAAAGGCCTTGAACACGTCGTAGGCCGCATCGATATCGGCCTGCGGAATGCCGTGGTTGCGGATGCCCGCGAATCCCCACTCGCGGTAAGCCGCGCCCAGCTCGGCGACGAAAGCGTCGCGGTCGCTGTCGAAACGGGTGATGTCGAGGGTCGGGATCTGGCTCACGGCGGTTCCTGGCTTGTTCGGATGGGTCGGAGGCCACGCCTGTGGCCGGGTTCGATATCGTGCCAGATCGGACGCTCGGCACCGCCGGGATAGTGATACGAACCCATCCAATGCGCCGCGGCCTGCCCCTGTTGAGGGTTACAGCCGCCGCCACGTCCCCTCGCCTGCTTGCTGCGCCCGATCCGCCCCATGGACCCTTTCCTGCCCGTTTCCGCCGCTGCCCATCCATGCGCTGGCGGCACGTGACGTCGGTGAGCCTGTTCACCGCCATCGATGCGGTGATGGCGAACGCGATCGCGTCGGGCGACACCGCTCAGGACGAAAACCCCGGCGGCGCATCGGGACTGGGCCACTTGCTCGTGAAGCGGCCAGCCACTTGCTCGCCTTGGGCGCGGCTACCCATTTCCGCGGCACTGACCCGGCCGCCGCGCATAGAATGCTCATCGTGAGCAAACCTCTCAGAATCCTGCACACGGAAGCCGCCAAGGGATTCGGCGGCCAGGAGACGTACATCTATCGCCACATGCTGGCGATGCGCGATCGCGGCCACGACGTATCGCTGCTGTGCCAGCCGGGCGCGCGTCTGGGCGTGATCGCGCGCGAGGCCGGCTTCACCGTGCACTACCTGAAGATGGGCGGCCTGCTGCGCCTGCTGCGCGGGATCTGGTCGGTCAAACGGCTGGTGCGCCGGCACGGTTTCGATGTGGTCAACACCACCAGCCGCCGCGACAGCCTGATCGCCGCTGCCGGCGCGCGGCTCGCGAACACGCCGCTGGTCGTGCGCTCGCGCCACCTGATGAGCCCGGTCAATTCGCTGCTGACCTATACCGGCCTGCCGCACCGGGTGCTGACGGTGAGCGGCTTCGTCAAGCAGTTGCTGGTCGCGCGCGGGATTGCCGAGAGCCGCATCGGGATCGTGCCGCCGATCGCGGTGCCGCCGCAGTGGGCGCAGGCGGACGACCAAGACCCATGGGAGCGCGTGCGGGACATGCGCGCCGAGGTGCGCAGTGAGCTCGGCTTCGGTGCCCATCGGATCGTGGTCGGCTGCGTGGCGGTGCTGCGCGAGCCCAAGGGCCATGGCGACCTGCTGCGCGCCATCGCACCGCTGTGCCGGCAGTACCCCGACCTGCAGCTGGTGATCGTCGGCGACGGCCAGCCGGTGATGGACCGCCTGCGCGCGCTGCGCCAAGAACTCGGCGTGGAATCGCAGGTGCACCTGCTCGGCTACCGGCCCGATGCATGCCGTCTGATGGCCGGGTTCGACATCTTCGCCCTGGCCTCGCACAAGGAGGCCTCCGGCACGGTGTTCCTGGAAGCGGCGCACGCCGGCGTGCCGGTCGTGGCCACGCGCGTGGGCGGCGTGCCGGAAATGGTCGTCGAAGACGGCAATGCTATCCTCGCCCCGCTCGGCGACCAGGCCGCCCTGACCCAGGCCCTGCGGACTCTGGTCGAGAATCCCGAACAGCGCCAGCGCATGGGCCGCGCCGGCTGGGAATGGATGCGCACCGCGCAACGCTTCAGCCCGTCGGGGCATGCCGAAGCGACCGAACGCTACTACCACCAGTGGTTGAAGGAACTGGGCCATGGCCAACGCTAAATCCGTGCCGGTATTGATGCACCACCACGTGTCGCCATCGCCGGGCATGATCACGGTGTCGCCGGAGAACTTCGAAAGCCAGATCGCATGGCTGGCGGCCGATGGCTGGACCTCGCTGACCGTGGATCAATATGCCGATTTCCTGGTCGGCAAGCCGGTGCCGCGCAAGTCGATCGTGATCACCTTCGATGACGGGTACCTGGACAACTGGGTGTACGCGCATCCGATCCTGCAGAAGTACGGCATGCATGCGGTGGTGTTCGTGGTGACCGGCTGGATGGGCGATGGCCCCGTGCGTCCGCACGCCGGCCAGCCCGGCGCGGCGCTGCCGGAAACCCCGGATCATCACGGCTGCGAGGCGGCGATCCTGCGCGAGAACCGCGCCGACGACGTGATGATGCGCTGGAGCGAGGCGCGCGAGATGATCGCCGCGGGCACCTTCGAGGTGCATTGCCACACCCACACGCACACGCGCTGGCTGAAGCAGGACATCAGCCGCGAGCAGAAGCGCGAAGGCATCGCCCGCGACCTGGCGATGGCGCGCCAGGTGCTGCAGCAGCGGCTCGGGGAGGTTTCCGACACGCTGTGCTGGCCGTACGGCGATTTCGACGAGGACTACGTGCCGATCGCGCGCGAGCAGGGCTTCAAGTACCTGCATACCACCCATCCGTTCGGGCGCAACGTGGTGGGCGGCAATCCCGAGCACATCTACCGCTTCGCGATCCGCAACCGTCCGGCGAGCTGGCTGCGCAAGCGCATCGCGTGGAGCTACCACCCGCTGATCGCGCCGGTGTTCAACCGGTTCAAGGCGAAGCAGAAGAAGATGGTGCCTGGGCCGTAACGGCAGCGACGACGACACGGACGGCATCGCCGCATTGCGATCAGGCGTTCGTCGCGCCGTAGCCGACGGCAGCGGCAGCAGCGCCCAGATCGTGCGCAACGCCCGCATGCAAAGGCTTTCTATGCCGAAGCGGCGGCCTTCACGGCGCTGGACAAGCTGTCCAGGCTGGCCTGCATCAGTTCGGCGCTGTCGGCTTCCACCGTGACCCGCACCACCGGTTCGGTGCCGGAGGGACGCAGGAAGGCGCGTCCGCGCCCTTCCACCGCCTGCCGTGCGGCGGCCAGCGCGGCCTGCACGGCGGCGGCCTGGAGCGTGGCCTCGGCCGACGCATCTCCGAGGCGCACGTTGACGGTCTTCTGCGGAACCTTGTGCAGGCCCTGCAGCGATTCGCGCAGGGTCTTGCGTTCGCCGCGCAGCACTTCCAGCACCTGCAGCGCGCTTACGATCGCATCGCCGGTGGTGGCCCGGTCCAGGCACAGCAGATGGCCGGAGGCTTCGCCGCCGAGCACGCCGCCGCCCTCGACCAGGGCCTGGTGCACGTAGCGGTCGCCGACCTGGCTGCGCACGAACGGCAGGTCCAGGCGCGCCATCGCCTGTTCCAGGCCGAAGTTGGTCATCAACGTGCCGACCACCGGCCCGCGCAGGCGGCCGTTGCGCTGCCACGACGGAGCCAGCACGTACAGCAGGTCGTCGCCGTCGACCGGATCGCCCCGGTCGTCGGCCATCAGCACGCGGTCGCCGTCGCCGTCGAAGGCGATGCCCAGGTCCGCCCCTACCTCGCGCACCTTGGCGGCGAGGTTGTCGATGTGCATCGAGCCGACGCCATCGTTGATGTTCACGCCGTTGGGCTCGGTGCCGATGGGAACCACGTCCGCGCCCAGCTCGCGGAACAACAGCGGGGCGATGTGGTAAGTGGCGCCATGGGCGCAGTCGAGCACGATCTTGAGCCCGCGCAGATCGAACCCGCGCGGCACGCTCGCCTTGCAGAACTCGATGTAGCGGCCGACCGCGTCGCGGGCGCGCATCGCCTTGCCCAGGCGGTCCGAT
>DATHAV010000439.1:0-3960 GCA_035296505.1 Pseudoxanthomonas sp. | reverse complement strand
GTGCTTGTCGCGTCCGGGCGTGCGCAGCATCAGCGGCTTGAGCCGCGCGTTGATGACGAAGGGGGCGACCGCGTTCACCAGCTGGGTTTCCAGCAGCTCGACCGCGGGGACTTCATGCAGCAGCAGTCGCCAGGAGTTGCGGCCGCGCAGGTCGACCTGCTGCAGGTCCTGGTCCAGCCGCCCTTCGGGGAACAGATGCCGCTGTCCCAGCAGTTCGTCGGCCAGCAGCGGCACCTGCGAAAGCTCGGCGGCGCGGGTCAGGCCCGGCGCGTGATTCGGTGCGGCCGCCCGCGCCAGCTCCGCACCGTCGCCGGATTCCTGCGGCGGCAGGCTATGGCCGCGCAGGCCCTCGTAGCTGCCCACCAGCCTGCGCACCGGCTCTGGCGCCTCGTGCAGCGCCGCGGTTTCGCCGTCCATCATGTGCGCGTAGAACTCCGGCGGACGGCGCACGGTCTGGCAGGCGTTGTTGACGATGAAGTCCAGGCGCGGCTCGGTCGCCAGCAGCCGCGTGCAGAAGGCCTCCACGCTGGGCGTGTGGCGCAGGTCCAGGCCGAACACCCGCAGCCGGTCGCCCCACTGTTCGAAATCCGGTTCCCTTGCGTAGCGCGCCGCCGAATCGCGCGGAAAGCGCGTGGTCACGATCAGACTCGCGCCGCAGCGCAGCAGCTTGAGCCCGGCCTGGTAGCCGATCTTGACCCGCCCGCCGGTGAGCAGGGCCACGCGCCCGCGCAGGTCGGCCGGTTCGGTGCGCTTGGCGTAATTGAAGTCCGCGCACGCCGGGCACAGCTGGTCGTAGAAATGGTGGATGCGCGAGTACTTCCGCTTGCACACGTAGCAGTGCTGCGGCTCCAGCGCTTCGCGCGGCGCGGCGTCGTGGCCGAGGTCCGGCGCCGGCGGATCCCGCGCCTCGAAACCCTGCGGCGGGAAGCAGTTCGGCGCGGTGAACACCGGCTTGCGCCGCAGCGCGCGGATGCCGGTGGCGTCCAGCACCGCGTCGTCGTGGCGGTTCTGGGCCGCGATGCGTTCGCGCAAGGCGGCCTTGCGCCGCTGGCGCCGCGCCACCGGGTCCAGCGGAGCGTGCAGACGGGCCAGCGCCTGGTGCAGGCGCGCGCGTTCGGCCGGCGGCAGGCAGTCCAGCAGCGAACGGTCGGCGGCGATGCGCTCGACGACGGAGGCCGCCTGGCGCAGCTGCTGGACCAGGCCGTCGCCATCGATGGCGGCATCGGGGCGACCTGGAACGTTGTGTGATGCGGTCATGCGCGGCCTGTGCGGACGGGGGCGGTGCGGTGCGCCCCGGAGGGCGAGCCCGATAGAAGGCAGGCAAGTGTAGCGAAGCACGCGACTGCGCTCGCCGATGCCGCCGCGCATACGTTCGGACCCACGGAGGAGGGCATCGGCCCGGTTAGGTGCTGCGATCGCGCCGCCGTGGCGGCTTTCTGCTAGAGGGATCAAAGCGCGCCCGATTCCCCCAGCGCCGCGCCCAACCGCTGGAACGCACGCTCGGCGTTGGCGAGCTGGCCCAAGTTTTCCGCACAGGACCACCAGCACCGCGCCATCGGCGCCACGTTCTGGAGCCAGCACACCGACGTTGCGCCCACAGCGGCGGCAGCTCGGCACCTACAGCAGGGCGGTGGGCGTAGAAGGAGGATTTCCACGTACGAAGGGAGAAATCCAGGTACAGCTAGGGTGTCCAGGATGGCCGACGGCTCGTGCAAGCCCCGCGGGCGGAGCCGATGGCGCCGATGCGTCCGTGGCTGCCGGACAACGCGGCTGGCGGGAATCGATCGGCGCGCGTGGCTGCGCCGGTGCCGCACCCGTTGCCCGCGCTGCGTTCACTTTCTGTATCTCCGGAAGATGGGCCGCATGCGGCCGCATCTTCGGCAGGATCGATGGTGCGCGTCCTGCCTATTCGGCCGCCGCGGCGAATGCCCAGCGCACGGCAAGAATATGGATGAGCGCGCAAGGACGGCAGGCAAGCGGCGTGGTGCGCCGGCGTCTGACCCTCGCCGCCCTCGACCCTGCGTTGCCGCGGTTATCACGCAACCATGGCTACCTTCGATCGTCGCGACCGACGCCGGCGAGTTGGCAGATCCGGCAAGGCGCGGCATGGACAAGGTCAATCCAGGTTCCACAGCATCGAGGAGTACGGCGATGGCAAGCGAAGACAGCGGCAAAGGCGACGCTGGGGCCGTGAGGACGCTGAGCATCGGTGTGCCGCCCGATGAGCTTCTGCAGGCGTGGCGCGATCCGGCCGTGCAGCGGCGGGTGATGGCCCATTTCGCCGAACTCGTCGAACACGACGGCGGGCGCATGCGCTGGCGCGCGTCCGGCGTCCATGGTTTGGAATGGGAAATGCACGAGGCCGAATTCGTGCCCGGATCGAGCGTAAGCCACCGCGGCGACCAGGATGCGAGCGTGGGCGCCGACACCCGGCTCACCGTCCGCCCCGCGCCCGCCGACTTCGGCACCGAGGCCACGCTGCGGGTGGACTACCGGCTTCCCGGGGGAGCGCTCGGGGAAGCGGCCGCCAAGCTGTTCGGGGCAGCGCCGGACATGCTGGCCGCCGCCGCGCTGCGGCGCTTCAAGTCGCTGGTCGAAACCGGCGAGATCCCGAGCCTGGCGCGCAATCCGTCCGCGCGCCCGGAAGACCACCAGCCGCGACGGGAGTGAGGGACTGACATGCGCGCACTGTGCTGGAACGGCGTCAACGACCTGCGGGTGGAAACCGTGCCGGACCCGGCGATCGTCAATCCCGGCGACGCCATCCTCAGGGTACTGCTGACCACGACCTGCGGCTCGGACCTGCATTTCATCGACGGCTACATCCCGACCATGCGCGAAGGCGACGTGATCGGGCACGAGTTCATGGGCGAAGTCGTGGAGGTCGGCCCGGCGGTGAAACGCGTCCGCCGAGGGCAGCGGGTGGTGGTGCCGTCCTTCGTCTCCTGCGGCCGCTGCTGGCACTGCCGGCACGACCAGTTCTCGCTGTGCGACAACACCAACCCCAATGCCGCCATGCAGGAGCCGCTGCTGGGTTATCCGACCGGAGGCATCTACGGCTACACGCACGCCTTCGGCGGCTACGCCGGTTCGCATGCGACCTACGTGCGCGTGCCGCATGCCGACGTGGATTGCTTCGAGGTACCCGAAGGCGTCAGCGACCTCGAGGCGCTGTTCCTTTCCGATGCCGCGCCCACCGGCTTCATGGGCGCGGATTTCTGCGACATCCAGCGCGGCCAGACGGTCGCGGTGTGGGGCGCCGGCGGCGTCGGGCTGATGGCGGCGCAGAGCGCCTTCCTGCTCGGCGCGGAGCGGGTGATCGTGATCGACCGCTTTTCCGAACGCCTGCGGCTGGCGCGCGAACTGATCGGCGCCGAGGCGCTCGACTACCAGCAGGTCGACGTGGTCGACGCGCTGCGCGAGATGACCGGCGGCCGCGGCCCCGACGCGTGCATCGATGCGGTGGGCATGGAAGCGCACGGCAGCGGCATCGAATACGCCTACGACCGGATCAAGCAGGCCCTGCATCTGCACACCGACCGCGGCGAAGCGCTGCGCCAGGCGATCCGCGCGTGCCGCAAGGGCGGAGTGCTGTCGGTGCTCGGGGTGTACGGGATGATGGACAAGTTCCCCATCGGGGTGCTGACCAACAAGGGCATGACCCTGCGCACCGCGCAGCAGCACGGACAGAAGTACGTGCCGCGCCTGCTGCAGCACGCCCAGCGCGGCGAGTTCAGGACCGGGTTCCTGGCGACCCACCGAATGCCGCTGGAAGACGCGGTGCGCGGCTACGAGATGTTCAAGCACAAGCAGGAAGGCTGCGTGCGCGCGGTGTTCGTCCCCGCGTAAATCGGGCTCACGTGCGAGGGCCTGCGAACAACTTTCTGCCGGATGAAAAAAATGCGCGTGCGCGCAGACATGGTCGGCATGCTGCGGTCTTTTCGTGCTGGCACGCCGTTT
>DATHAV010000438.1:0-3120 GCA_035296505.1 Pseudoxanthomonas sp. | reverse complement strand
CTCGCGCGGCCACGCGTCCACCGCCGCGCGCAGGCCGACCGCGTTGAGCTTGAAAGCGACGATGCGCTCGACCAGCGCGGCCGGCAGGCGGGTATGGGCGCGCAGCGGCAGGGCCACGTTCTCGCCCACGGTCAGATCGGTCAGCAGGCCGTTGCCCTGCAGCAGCACGCCGATGCCCTTGCGCATCTCGAGCAACTCGCGGCTGCCGCGCGGAACCGCGCGGCCGAACACCCGCACCTGGCCCGACACCGGGACCAGTTCGCCGGTCAGCGCCGCCAGCAGGGTCGACTTGCCGCTCCCCGAGGGTCCGAGCACCGCGGTGACGCTGCCGGCGGGCACGGCGAGATCGACGTCGCGCAGGATCGTGCGCCCGCCGCGGTCGATGCGGACGCTGGACAGGGCGACGGCGGGGGCGCCAGAGGACGTCATCGGCGAACGCGGCTCCAAAAACGGCCGCCAAGGATCGCCGCCAGCGGCTGAACATGGTCTCACCACAAAATTGCGCGGCTTGCTCGACTCTGGCACCCGGTCGCGGCGGCTGCGATAGGCGTCCGGCAAGATGGCGCGATGCCCGCGCCCGATTTCCGCCTGTACCACTCCAACTCGCTCGAGGTGTTGGCCGGGCTGCTGGCGAGCGAGCTGCGCGCGCCGGCGCCGGGCCAGTCGCTGCTGGCGCCGGACCTCGTGCTGATCCCGCAGGCGGCGATGCGGCGCTGGCTGCAGGCCGCGCTGGCCGCGCGCCATGGGGTGGCCGCCAACCTGGAGTTCCTGACCCCGGGCGAGTTCGTGACCCGCGCGCTGGACGCCAACCTCGGTCCCGCCGCCGACGATCTGGACGCGGCCGCCCTGCACTGGCGGCTGTACGCGGCGCTGACCGACCCGGCGGTGCTGGCCAGTCCGGCGATGGCGCAGCTGGCGACCTACCTTTCCGGCGGCGACGCCCTGAAGCCCTGGACGCTGGCCGGCGAGCTGGCGTCGGTGTTCGAGAAGTACCAGGCCTGGCGCCGCGATTGGCTGCTGCGCTGGGAGGCGGGCGCCGAACCGGACGATCCGCAGGCCATCCTGTGGCGGCGGATCGCCGCAGGGCGCCAGTACCGCGCGCGCCGCATCCAGTCCTACCTCGACCGCGTGGAGGGCGGCGACAAGCCGCCGCCGACGGGCCTGCCGACGCGCCTGTTCGTCTTCGCCACGCTCAACGTGTCCCCGGACGTGCTGCGGGTCGTCGCCACCCAGGCGCGGGCCGGCGCCCTGCATTTCTACATGCCCACGCCCACCCGCGCGTACTGGGGCGACCTGCAGTCGCTGGCCGGCCGGCTGCGCCGCGGCGAGGCCGATCCGTTCGCCTCGGGCGCGGGCGAGCATGCGGGCCTGCACGCGGGCGAGAACCCGCTGCTGCAGGCCTGGGGCGCGGCCGGGCGCGATTTCGTCGCGGTGCTGGGCGGCTACGAGGTGGTGCATCCATCGGGGGAGATCGCCGCCTATGCCGATCCGGAGGCCGATGCCGGCCCCACGCTGGACGCCGGCGGGCTGTCGGACAGCCTGCTGCGCCGGCTGCAGGGCGACCTGTTCCATCGCCGCCCTGGCCCGCCGCGGCGGCTGCCCGCCCTGCGCCGCGACGATCCGAGCCTGCAGGTGCATGCCTGCCACACGCGCCTGCGCGAACTGCAGGTGCTGCACGACCAGCTGCGCGGCCTGCTCGAGAATCCCCGCTTCGACCCGCCGCTGCAGCCGCGCGAGATCGCGGTGCTGGCGCCCGACATCGACCCGTACGCGCCGTATCTGGAAGCGGTGTTCGGCGGCCGCGGCGATGGCGCCGACCCCATTCCGTATGCGCTGGCCGACACCAGCCCGCTGGCCGACGAACCCTTGGCCCAGGTGTTCGTGCAGCTGCTGGGCCTGCCGGTGTCGCGCTTCGGCCGCGGCGAGATCCTGGACCTGCTGGCCAGCGAGCCGATCGCCGCCGCGGCCAGGCTGGATACCGCTGCGCTGGAGCGCCTGGACGGCTGGCTACTGGCCGCCGGCGCGCGCTGGGGCCTGGACGGCGCGCACCGCCAGGGCTTCGACGCACCGCCCGACGACGCCTACACCTGGCAGTTCGCGCTGGACCGCCTGCTGCTGGGCCACGCCAGCGGCGGCGAGGACGACATCGCCGGCAGTGCCGACCAGCGCGTGGCGCCGTGGACGGAGCTGGAAGGGCGCGCGCTGGACGCGCTGGACGCATTGATCCGCCTGCTGCGCGTGCTGGCCCGGCACCAGAAGAGCCTGGCCGACGCGCTGCCGCCGGCGGCCTGGCGCGAACGCCTGCTGGGGCTGCTGGAGGCGGTATTGCCCGACGAGCCGGCCGATGCCGCCGGCCAGCGCGCGCTGGACCGGTTGCGCCGGCTGATCGGCGACTTCGCCCGGCAGGCCGAACACGCCGGCTTCGAGTCGCCGGTGCCGGCCGAGGCGGTGCGCGCGCATTTCGCCGCCGCCCTGGCCACGGCCGACACCCGCGCGCCGCTGCTCACCGGCGGGGTCAGCTTCGGCCGCATGGTGCCGATGCGGCTGCTGCCGTTCCGGGTGATCGGCGTGCTGGGGCTCAACGACGGCGACTACCCGCGGCGCGATCCCGCCGCCGGCCTGAGCCGGCTCACCGCCGAACTGGGCACCGATCGCCGCCGCCGCGGCGACCGCTCTCTGCGCGAGGACGACCGCTTCCTGTTCCTGCAGCTGTTCGCCTCGGCCCAGGACGTGTTCTACCTGAGCTACCTGGGCGCCGACCCGCGCGACGGCCGCGTGCGCGAACCCTCGGTACTGGTCAGCGAACTGATCGAGGCCGCCGCCGACCAGCACCTCGACCACGCCGAGGCGGCCCGCGCGCTGGTGGTGCGCCACCCGCTGCAGCCGTTCGCGGCGGCGGCGTTCGGCGGGAGCGACCCGCGGCGCTTTTCCTACCGGCAGCAGTGGTGGCCCGCGGCGTCGCGGCCGCAGCGGCGGCGCACGGCGCTTCCGCCCTGGTTCGCCGGTGCGCCGCTCGCGCCCGCCGCCGACGCCGAGGGCGACACGCGCCTGCCGCTCGAGGCGCTGCGCCGGTTCCTGCAGGCGCCGGCGCAAGGCTTCCTGCGCCAGCGGCTGGGCCTG
>DATHAV010000437.1:0-6075 GCA_035296505.1 Pseudoxanthomonas sp. | reverse complement strand
CTGCTGCTCGTCGGGTGCCGGCGCGCAGCCTGCCAGGACCAGGCCCGCGGACGCTGCAAGGAAGAGTACGAGTCGTGGCATGCGCAGGCTCCGGGAAGTGTCTCGCTTTGAGGCGAAGGATTGCCGAAACGACATTCGCCTAACGTTAATCGTGCCGCTATTGAAGCATGACCCAAACCACTGCTACCGCTACCGCCGCTCCGGAACCCAGCGCCGCCGTCGCCGCGCTGCATGCCGCCGAAGCGGGCCTGGTCTACGTCAGCGACAGCGCGCCGGGCATCAGCCGGCGACGCGTCGGCAAGAGCTTCAGCTACCGCGCCCCCGACGGCGGCGTGGTGCGGGATCCCGATACGCTGCAGCGGATACGCTCGCTGGCGATCCCTCCGGCCTACACCGACGTTTGGATCTGCCGCCACCCGCGCGGGCACCTCCAGGCCACCGGGCGCGACGCGCGCGGGCGCAAGCAATACCGCTACCACCCGGAGTGGAGCGCGATACGCGGCGACGGCAAGTTCGAGCGCATCGTCGCTTTCGGCACGGCGCTGCCGAAGCTGCGCCGCATCCTGCGCCGCGACCTCGCCCTGCGCGGCTACCCGCGCGACAAGGTGCTCGCGATCGTGGTGCTGGTGATGGCCGACACCCTGGTGCGCGTGGGCAACACCAGCTACGCGCGCGACAACAAGTCCTTCGGCCTGACCACCCTGCGCAACCGGCACGCGGAGTTCGTGCGCGGCGGCCGGGCGCGCCTGCACTTCAACGGCAAGGGCGGGCTGCCGCACGACATCGAGATCGACGACGCGCGCCTGGTCAAACTGATCCGCGAGGTGCAGCAGCTCCCCGGGCAATCGCTGTTCCAGTACCGCGACGACGACGGCAGCATCCAGCCGGTGGATTCGGGCGAGGTCAATGGCTATTTACGCGCGGCCATGGGCGAAGCGTTCACCGCCAAGGACTTCCGCACCTGGGGCGGCACCCTGGCCGCGTTCCAGCGCCTGGCCACGCTGCCGGTGCCCGAGGGCGCCAGCGAGCGCGCGCTGGTGCAGATGCAGAACGCGGTGATCGCCGAGGTGGCCGATGCGCTCGGCAACACGGCGTCCGTATGCCGCAAGGCCTACATCGACCCGAGCGTGTTCGCCGGCTGGCGCGACGGCAGCCTGGCGCGCGCGGCGGCCGGTGTGCGCGGCGAACGCCAGTGGGAGCTGGCCTGCCTCAGGTTCCTGGCCGAGGCGCACCGGGCGGGGCCGGTCCGGCGCGTGGGGCGCAAGCGACGGCCAACGTGATGCCGAATCGCGCCGCGCGAGCCTTGCCCGTCGCGATATCGAAAATCGGCGCCGTCCGCTTCACGGCGGCTCCCGCCACGCCAGCGGCATCGTGCTGTTAGTCATTGGGCCGCGACGCAGGCGGTGGAGTCACGCCGCCGGTGCTTCGAACCGGCGCAGATCGCCCTCGTGCACGATGCCTATCTCAGCGTCCGATCGTAGCCGGCGCGCAAATGTCCCCAGCTGCGAGCGCGCCTACCCCAGGCGTGGGCCCGTGGCGCGGACTTGTTCCTGCTGTTGTTCGGCATTCATGGCATGGGTGCGCTGCATGTCGGCGAGCGCCGCGCGCTGGGTGCTCTCGCTCAGCGGAGTGTTGATCGCGGCCACGGTATTCACGCAGACACGCAAACAGCCGGGATCGTCCAGCCTGCCCTGCAGGCCGAACAGGGTGCTGGCGTCGCGGCTGAGTATAACGTAGTCGATACGCGAGCCGCCGGCCACGTGCATTTCCGCCGCCAGCGAACCGGCGATCTGCCTGCTGTGGATATCCGGCTGGCGCCCGACCCTCGCATCTTCGCGATGCACGCCGCGCTCAGCGTCCTGGTACAGCGGGAACGCGGGGTGGCGCGGGTCGTCGATCAGCATCGAAGTCTTGCCGTCGCCCGCTCCAGGCGCAGGCCGCTCGTGGTCCCGCGCGCGCAGCTGCTGCATGCGCTCCAGCGCCGCTTGTTCCATTTCGGTGGTGCGCGCATCCATGCTCGGCTGCACGACCTCCTTCATGCCGTGGCGCATGACCGCTTCGCCTGCGGCAATCTTGCCCAGCAGGGCTCCCGCCGTCAGCGGCACCGTATTGCGGGCATTGATGGCAACCCCTGCCGTCAGGCCGGTGTAGGCGCCCAAGGTCGGCGCGTCCTCGGTCGCCACGCGCACCGTCGCGCCCGCGGTGCGGGCCGCATGGGCGGTACCGTCGCCCACCTGCCGCGCATGCGATTCGATCTGCCCGCCGACGGCGGACGAAGCGCGCTTTATCCCGCCGGCCGCGCGTTCAGCGGTATGCTCGATACCGGCGGCGTCCTGCTTCGCACCGTCGATGGCGCGCGCCGCCGCGGCCTGCCGTTGCTGCACGTACTCGGCCGATCTTTGGTCCTGCCAATCGGCGATGTCCTGCAGCCCACGCAGCGGCCCGATCCGGGCGGCTTGGCGCATCAACGACGAGGTAAGGCTGTTGCTCCACTGCTCCGCCTTCCCCAGCGTGCGCTCCTTCAACGCATCCACATGGCCCGCCGCCAGACGCGCGCCGGCCACGACCTCGCCTTGGAAGCGCACCGTGGCGCCGATGACTTCGCCGGCCTGCCGAGTCCCCGCATTGGCCACGCTGCCGGTGATCTGCCAGCCGCTGCGCCCGGCTTCTCCCACGGCCGACGCCCCTTGTTCGGCCAGTTTGGCGCCGGCGACGACCACCTCGCCCCCGCGCTTGCCCGCGACCGCGAGGGTCGTGGTCATGCTGACCGCATTGAGCAACGGGGCATTGGCCGCCTCGGCCACGTACAGGTCGGGGCGCCACGGCCGGTCGACCGGCTCGCCACCGGGCCCGCGGCTCTTGGGCGCAAGCTCCACCAGGCGTTCCGGGCCCGCGTGCAGGGGAAGGTCGCGCAAGGTGTCGCGGTTGGCGCGGGTCGCCAGCTCCGACACCAGGCCCAGGGCCGCCTCCTGCATGCCGGGGTCGTGGGGCAGCGACTGCTTCAGGAACGACTCCAGCTGGCGCTTGCCGCCGGGCAGCTGCGCCAGCTCGCCCAGCTGCCGAACCACGCCGCCCAGCTGCGTCTGGCGCAGTCCGTTCATGCCCTGCGCCATGTTGATGCCGTCGTGCAGCACCTCGCCCTTGACGTGATAGCCGTGGGCCAGGGCATCGATGTCGTATGCCTGCAGCCCGTTTTGGTGCGCATAGCGGCGCGCGGTTTCGGGATGCAGGGTGGCGGCGTTGGAGGTGTAGGCCGGCATGCCGGTTACTGCGGCGGCGGCCAGCGCATGCCCGCCGCCCTTGGAGTGGCCGCTGAGTTCGAAGCTATCTGAAAACTGGCGCTGGAATTCAACGCCCAACCGCATCGCCCGGTTGTAATGGTCGCTTTCCAACCCCAGCCCCTGCCGCGCATTCTCGATCCAGTCGCCCAGCGCGGATTCGCGGGTGTAGCTGCGGCCGGACCCGTCCTGCGCCACCACCGGCCCGTTGGAGCCCTTGAAGACGACCACCGGCTTGGCATCGGCACCGTAGACCGCGGGGTCGGGCAGGTAGATCTCCGCGCGGAAGTCGGAGTCGTCCGGCTGCAGATACTTCTTCAAGTCTTGCTGGGTCCAAGGCACGCCCAGCTTGTTGAGCATGTCCAGGTGCTCGCTCGCGCGGAAGTAGCCCAGTCCGGCCGAGGCAGGACGGTGTGCAGCCGAAAGGTAGACGTCTTCCTGCAGCCGGCTGTGATCGGCCGCGTGGTATTGCCGCTGCAGCGCATCGGCCATCGTGTCCAGGCCAGCGTCGCCGCTCGCTGCGGCTTGAGTCCTCAGTCCCGTAACCAGGATCCGTTGCTGGCGGATCTGTTCCGCCTTTTCCTGCCGCGTCTTCACATCCTGTTGCGGCAGATCGCTGTCATCGCGCATCACGCTCTCCTTATCCGTGGACTCAAGTCAGGCCCATGGTCCCTCGCTGCCGGCGGCGCGTCAATTCGCTAGACTCGGGCCGCACACCGCTACGGAAGGCCCCCATGCGTTATCCACACTCGATCCGAATTTGCGCTGGTTGGATCGCCACCCTGCTGTGCCTGACCGCGTGCCTCGCGGCCGCGCCGCCGTCAGCGCAGCAGAAATTCAGCGCCGACCTCTACTTCCAAGGGCCTGCGCTGGAGCTGGCCAGGGCGGTGGACCGCAAGGATGGGGCGGCCATCGCCAGGCTGATCCGGCAGGAGGGCATCGACCCGGACCTGATCTTCGACGAGAACAACATGCCGTTCGTCGCCTGGCCGGTGATCAACGAGAACCTGGAGGGGCTGCGCCTGCTGCTGGAGGCCGGCGCCGACCCCAACGTGCGCAAGCGCTACCCGCAGCGCCCAGACAAGCCGGGGGCCAACAACGCCATGGTCTATGCCGCCGGGATGGCAGACCCGCGCTTTCTCTCATTGCTGCTGGATCATGGCGGCGATCCGAACACCTTGAACTCGAACAATGAAGCCTTGACGTATGTGGCGTGGTTGCGCAACCAGTGGCCCAACGTACAGCTGCTGATTGGACGCGGCGCGAACGTGAACTACGCACTAAGCAGTAACGGCAGCGACACAGTCATGTCCTGGTATTCGAGTCTAGGCAACTTCGAGCAGGTGTACTGGCTACTGCAGCACGGCGGCGACCCTACGGTGGAGATCGAGGCGTCACCCGGCACCCCTCGCGACGGCGCCATGCCGATCCTCGAGGACATCTATTATCTGCCGGTGCAGGAGCGTGTCATCCCATGGCAGCGCAAATGCCAGCAGTGGCTGCAGGACAAGGGCATCGCGCGCCCTCCGATTCCGGATTACCTGCGGAAACGGCGTTTGGATTTTGGCCTTCCGAGCGAAGAGAAGGACATCCCGCTCGTGTTGCCTTGAGCTCTCACCTCACCGAGCTAACCTCAACCGAACCGCTCGGCTACGGCAGTGGGTGCATGAGGAAGGCGTAGCCCTCAGATCGTTTCGATCCGGTAACCGCGCCTCAACCTGGTGTCTTCGCCAGCGACAGCGCTTCCCCCGAAACCTCGCGCGATGCATGAGCCCGCAGCTGCCGGGCGCTCGCCACGCCAATGCCTTTGGCCCGCCCGGCGGTGAACAGCGTCACGTGCGGCGGCGGCACCGCCAGCTCGCGCCCCAGCATCCGCCCCAGCGCAAGGTGGAATCGACGCATCGCGGGCATCCCGAGGCGCTCGATGATCGAACGGAACTGCTTTGGCTCCCCGGCGACCCGCGCCTGCTTGCGCAACATCAGCAACCGTCCAGCGCGCACGAACGACCAGTCCAGCGCGGCGAACGCCATCCGCGCCCGGTCGTCCAGATACTGCTTCTCGAAAACGGCATGCAGTTCGCTCCCGAGGGCGGCGCCCACCAGGGTCACATGCAGCTCCGGCTTGGGCTGGAACGCCACCCCGTCCAGCGTCACCGCATTGGAAGGCGGCGCCCACGCCGAAACCGGCACCGGCAGGACCAGCGTTCGTTCCGCCGTCCAGCCCGGCCATCCCGCCTTGCTCATTTCGATGCGCACGGTCCACCTCCGGGCGGCAATCGGCCGCACGGCCGTGAAGAGGCCAGACCAGGCGACACGCGTTTCGCCCACGGCATCGGCAGCTCGTTGAATCCGATCCCGCTCACATCGGTACCTGCTCGTTGCCCATGCACGGATGACGCATGCTGGCAGAGCCCGCAGGATCGGCGCATGAATCCGTACCTATGCCTTGCCGAACGGCGTCGCCGATGCTCGATCGGGGCGAGGCACCGGTTCGAAGCCTGGCCAGCGCATGTCAGCAGCAGCAGCCAGGGCGCGCATGGTCGCGCCGCCGCGGCCACGGCGGCGACGCCCACTAGAATGTGGCGTCTTCCGCCAAACCGCGCGCATGCTCCGACTCAACGACCTCAAGCTGCCCCTGGACCACGACGAGGAGGCGCTGCGCCGGGCGATCCTCGACCGCCTGGGCATCGCCGACGACGAACTGTCCGGCTATCGCGTGGCCAAGCGCAGCCACGACGCGCGCCGGCGCGGAGCGATCAGCCTGATCTACGCGATCGACGCCGACACCCCGCGCGAG
>DATHAV010000436.1:0-4953 GCA_035296505.1 Pseudoxanthomonas sp. | reverse complement strand
CATGGCGTTCGCGCGCAACGGCGACATCTTCCTGCGCGACCTGCGCAGCGGCGCCCTGAGCCAATTGACCCGCAGCAACGACAACGAATCGCAGCCCCGCTTCGCCACCGACGGCGGCGTGATCTGGCGCGTGGGCAACCGGTGGTACCGGTGGTCGGCCGCGGGCGGCGTGGCCCAGGCGGCGCTGGTCAAGGCCGAAAACGATCCCGACGCCCCACCCGAGGCCGATGCGCTGCGCGACCAGCAGCTGCGCACGATCGAGACCCTGGCCCGCGACCGCGCCCGGCGCGAGGCCCTGCAGAACCACAGCAAGGCGCTGCGGGCGGCCGATCCCACCCGCGCGCCGGCGCCGGTGTACCTGGGCGACGAGGTCGAGATCGTCGACAGCGCCCTGGCCCCGACCGGCCGCTGGCTGCTGGTGGTGACGCGCAAGAAGGGCGCCGATGCCGGCCAGGCCGGCAAGATGCCGCGCTACGTCACCGAGTCCGGCTACGAGGAGTTCCAGGAGGCGCGCACCCGGGTCGGCCGCAACGCGCCGCTACCGCACCGCGTGTGGCTGGTCGATATCCAGGCGGCCAGCGCCAGGGAGGTCAGCTTCGATTCGCTGCCCGGGATCGCCGAGGATCCGCTGGCGGAGCTTCGCAAGTCCGCCGGCAAGGATCCGCTGAAGGGCAACCGCGAGGTGCGCATCGAGACCGACGGCGACGGCAGCGGCCCGGCCATCCACTGGAACCGCGACGGCAGCGCCGTGGCGCTGCTGGCGCGCGCCACCGACAACAAGGACCGCTGGATCGCCAGCGTCGACCCGTTGCGCGCGACCCTGCAGTCGCGCCATCGCCTGACCGACCCGGCCTGGATCAACCGGGACTTCAACGACTTCGGCTGGTTGCCCGACAGCGACACCCTGTGGCTGCTGTCCGAGCAGTCGGGCCATTCGCACCTCTACACCCAGCGCGGCGGCGAACGCCCGCGCCAGCGCACCTCCGGCCAGTGGGAAGTCTCCGGACCCAGCCTGGCGGCCGACGGGCGCGGCTTCCTGTTCCTGTGCAATCGCCGGCAGCCCGGCCGCCATGAGGTGTGCCGGCTGGACCTGGACGGCGACGCGGTGCGCGAACTGACCGCGCTCGAAGGGGTGGAGAGCTTCAGTCTTTCCCCCGACGGCTCGCAGCTGCTGGTCCGTCATTCGCGCAGCTACCTGCCGCCGCAGCTCAGCCTGGTCGCCAGCGACGGCGGCCCCGCGCGCGCCTTGACCGACACGCGCAGCGCCGCGTTCGAGGCGCAGCCGTGGATCGAGCCGGAGATCGTGCGGGTGCCTTCGCGCCACGGCGCCGGCAGCGTCTGGGCCAAGTACTACGGCCCGCCGACGCTCGAACCGGGCAAGCGCTACCCGGTGGTGATGTTCGTGCACGGCGCCGGCTACCTGCAGAACGTGCACCAGCGCTACCCGGTGTACTTCCGCGAGCAGATGTTCCACAACCTGCTGGTGCAGCGCGGTTATCTCGTGCTGGACATGGACTACCGCGGCAGCCAGGGGTACGGGCGCGACTGGCGGGCCGCGATCTACCGCAACATGGGCCATCCGGAACTCGAGGACTACCTCGACGGCCTGGCATGGCTGGCGGCCGAACGCCAGGGCGACGCCGACCGCGCCGGCATCTACGGCGGCTCCTACGGCGGCTTCCTGACCTTCATGGCGCTGTTCCGCGAGCCCGGCACGTTCAAGGCCGGCGCCGCGCTGCGCCCGGTGGTCGACTGGGTCCAGTACAACCACGAGTACACCAGCAACATCCTCAACACGCCGGAACTGGACCCGGAGGCGTATCGGAAATCCTCGCCGATCGAGTACGCCGCCGGCCTGCAGGACCACCTGCTGATCGCCCACGGCATGGTCGACGACAACGTGTTCTTCCAGGACTCGGTGCTGCTGACCCAGAAGCTGATCGAGCTGCGCAAGGACGACTGGACCATTGCGCCCTACCCGCTGGAGGCCCATGCCTATACCCGCGCCGACTCGTGGCTGGACCAGTACAAGCGGGTGCTCAAGCTGTTCGAGCAGACTCTGTCCCGGAGCACATTGCCGCAGGAGGCACCGAAATGAGCACATTACCGCCGCCGATCCCCGGCGCCGCTCCGCCGGTCGCACGACCACGTACCTCGTTCGTCACCGTGCTGGCCTGGATCTCGATCGCCGCGGCTGCGTTCGGCGTGCTCGGCAGCGCGGTGCAGTTGGTGCTCGGACTGGTCATGCCGGCCGACTATCAGCTGCGCCTGCTCAACCCCTACGGCGGGAAGCTGCCCGACCTGCCGCCCTCGATGGCGTGGTACTACGCCCACCCGGTGATCGTGGCGAGCGTCGGCCTGGCGGGTTCGGCGCTGCTGCTGTGGGCCTCGTGGGGCCTGCTCAAGCGGCGCGAGGCCGCACGCAAGGGCTTCATCGCGCTGGTGGCGGTGTTCACCGCCTACCAATTCGGAATGGTCGCGTTCGTGCCGGACTTCATCGCCGGCTTTTTCGCGCTACAGGCCGCTCCACTGCCGCCTGGCCAGTCGATGCCGCCCGAACTCGAGCAGATCATGGGCCTGTTCACCTGGGTCGCCTTGGCGGTGGTCCTGGTGTTCGCCGTGCTGCACGCGTGGGTCGTCTGGAAACTGTGCACGCCCTCGGTGCGGGCGGAGTTTCGCCCCGCGGCAACATGAGGAATCCAGACGCAGCTGCGGGTCCAATGGTGGCTTGGCGAGCAGGCGTGGACAGGTGCCCGGCTCCGGCGCGCCTTGGGCCGTAAGGCATTGTTGACCCGCCTGCCGGGCGGCAGGGCATTCGACGCCACAGCCCCATGCGGAGCCGCCGCTAGAATGCGCGGATGAAACCTTTCGACGATTCCGCAGGGCAATTCAGCCGCGTCCGCGACTACCTCACCGATCTCCAGGACCGCATCTGCGGCGCGATCGAAGCGGTCGACGGCAGCGCCCGCTTCGTCGAGGATCGCTGGTCGCGCGACGCGGCCGGCGGTCTGGACGGCAACACCGCCGCCGCGCCGCTGCCCGCGTCCATGGGCGCGGCCGCTTCTGTCACCAGCACCGCCGGCCCCTTGCTCGGCGGCGGCGGGCGCACCCGGATCCTGCGCGATGGCGCGGTGTTCGAACAGGCCGGCATCGGCTTCTCCGACGTCTCCGGCAGCCGGCTGCCGCCCTCGGCCACGGCAGTGCGCCCGCAGCTGGCCGGCGCCTCGTGGCGCGCCGTCGGCGTATCGCTGGTGTTCCACCCGCGCAATCCCTACGTGCCGACCACCCACGCCAACGTGCGGCACTTCCGCGCCGAGCGCGATGGCCAGACGGTGGCGTGGTGGTTCGGCGGCGGCTTCGACCTGACCCCGTTCTACCCTTTCGATGAGGACGTGCTGCACTGGCACCGCACCGCCCGCACCTTGTGCGAACCCTTCGGCGGGCAGGAGCGCTACGAGGCGCACAAACGCTGGTGCGACGACTACTTCTTTCTCAAGCACAGAAGCGAGACGCGTGGCGTGGGCGGGCTGTTCTTCGACGACCTGGACCAGGACTTCGAGGGCGATTTCGCCTACCAGCGCGCGGTGGGCGACGGTTTTCTAGAGGCGTACCTGCCGATCGTCGAGCGGCGGAGGGATACGCCCCATGGCGAGAACGAGCGCGAGTTCCAGCTGTACCGGCGCGGCCGCTACGTCGAATTCAATCTGGTCTACGACCGCGGCACCCTGTTCGGGCTGCAGAGCGGCGGCCGCGCCGAATCGATCCTGATGAGCATGCCGCCGCGCGTACGCTGGGAGTACGGCTATGCGCCGCCTGCCGACAGCGCCGAGGCGCGACTGGCTAACTACCTGCGCCCGCGCGACTGGCTGCGGGAACTGGGCGAGTGACATAGGCAGTTGCAGCCAGACATTGCCCCGCCGAATCCCGCGGCGCCAACGCAAAGAACCCGCCCACGTCGTCGCCAGCAGCGGGCTGGACCCGCTCGAATGGGCTTATGCCCAAGGGTCGCCGCTGAATCGGCCTTCGCGCGACGCAAAAAAAAGCCCCACTGACCAGGGGGGGTCAGCGGGGCCGGGGAACTAGGCCTGGGGAGGGGCCTTCGTTCCGAGATCTGCTCCAGGGGATGGGAGAGATCTGCGACAGACCTTGCATCTGTCGGGTGCTATATAAACATTTTAAGCATGCAGAACCCGTGAAAATTCGCGTTAAATACCAAAATAATTTAAGGGATATTCATATGCTGAACTCGCCAGTTTCTAAATTATCTGCCCACCAATATCCAAATTTGACGCAGAAGGTCAGAAATAGACGTAGAAAGTCAAACCTTACTTCTGCGGCTGCCTCAGTGGGCCTCGTCCCAGTTGTCTCCCACCCCGCAATCGACTAATAGGGGTACCGACAGCTTGGCCGCTCCCGCCATTCTTCCGGTGACTTCGGCCGACAGGGTTTCCACGAATCCATCGTCCGCCTCGAACACCAGTTCATCGTGCACCTGCAGGATCATCAGCGCGCGCTGCGCATGCCCCTGCAGCCAGTCGTCCACCGCCGCCATCGCGCGCTTGATGATGTCGGCCGCGGTGCCTTGCATCGGCGCATTGATCGCGGCACGCTCGGCGCCGGCCCGCTGGCCCTGGGTGCCGCGGTTGATGAAGTCCAGGTACAGGCGGCGGCCGAACACGGTTTCGACAAAGCCCTGCTCCCGCGCCTGCTGGCGGGTGCGCTCCATGAAGTCGCGCACGCCCGGGTAGCGGCTGAAGTACAGGGCGATGTAGTCCTGTGCGTCGCCGCGGCCGATGCCCAGCTGCCGGGCCAGGCCGAATGCGCTCATCCCGTACATCAGGCCGAAGTTGATCGCCTTGGCCGCGCGGCGCTCGTCGCCGCTGACTTCGTCGAACCTGCGCCCGAACACCTCCGCCGCGGTGGCGCGGTGGACGTCCACACCCGAGGCGAACG
>DATHAV010000435.1:0-8079 GCA_035296505.1 Pseudoxanthomonas sp. | reverse complement strand
CTGGCCGAGGCCGCGCGCGCGCGGGCACAGCGTGCGGGTCCTGGATCCCCTGCGCTGCTACATGCGGATCGCCAGCGACCGCTTCAGCATGCACTACAAGGGTCGGCCGCTGGCGGGCTACGACGCGGTGATCCCGCGCATCGGCGTGTCGATCACCCGCTACGGCACCGCGGTGCTGCGCCAGTTCGAACTGATGGGCAGCTACACGCCCAATCCGTCCGATGCGATCCTGCGCGCGCGCGACAAGCTGCGCGCGCACCAGCTGCTGGCCGCGCACGGGATCGACATGCCGACCACGGTCTTCGGCGACAACCCGGACGACACCGTGGACCTGCTGTCGATGCTCGGGCCGCCGCCCCATGTGATCAAGCTCAACGAGGGCGCGCAGGGTGCCGGAGTGATGCTCGCCGAAAAGCCTTCGACCTCGCAAAGCGTGGTCGAAGCGCTGCGCGGCCTGTACGCCAACTTCGTGGTCCAGGAATTCATTGCCGAAGCGCACGGCGCCGACCTGCGCTGCTTCGTGATCGGCGAACGCGTGGTGGCTTCCATGCGCAGGCAGGCGCGGGAAGGCGAATTCCGTTCCAACCTGCACCGCGGGGGCAGTGCCGAATCGGTGAGCGCCACCGCCGACGAACGCGCGGTCGCCATTCAGGCGGCGCGCGTGCTGGGCCTGGAGGTGGCCGGAGTCGACCTGATCCGCGCGGGGCGAGGACCGCTGGTGCTGGAGGTCAACTCGACGCCCGGGCTGGAGGGCGTCGAGCAGGTATGCGGACAGGACGTGGCCGGCAGCATCATCGAACACCTTGCCGCGGCGACCAATAAAGAGTTATGAATCAAAAGGATGGATCGAAAATACCGGCTTCACCCTGCGTCCGCGCCGGTTTTTAACGCCGGTTTAATCGGCCCGCGCGTAGCGTTGCGCGACTGCAGCTCTGGCCTTCCGCTCGCGTCGCCGGCGCCTCGAAAGGCAGGATTACGGTAATCGGGTAAACCCTCTGGCCCAGGTAGGTATCGCATCTGCCTGGGCTTTCTTGTTCCGGGACGGCCGCTGAAGCGGGTGACGCGGCCTCGTTCGTTCCGCCGCGCGTGCCGCGCCGGATTTGATAGATTCATCCGATGACCACGCGCGCTTCAGGCGCGCTCGAACCAGGACTGATTGATGCGAATTCTCGTCATAGAAGACAACAGCGACATCGCCGCCAATCTGGGCGATTATCTGGAGGACCGCGGCCACACGGTCGATTTCGCCGCCGATGGCGTGACCGGACTCCACCTGGCCGTGGTGCACGATTTCGACGCCATCGTGCTGGACCTCAACCTGCCCGGCATGGACGGGCTGGAGGTGTGCCGCAAGCTGCGCAACGAAGCGCGCAAGCAGACCCCGGTGCTGATGCTGACCGCGCGCGACACGCTGGACAACAAGCTGGCCGGTTTCGATTCCGGCGCCGACGACTACCTGATCAAGCCGTTCGCGCTGCAGGAAGTGGAGGTCCGGCTCAATGCGCTCTCGCGTCGCGGCAAGGGCGTGCAGACGCGGGTACTGGAAGTCGGCGAGCTCGAGTACAACCTCGACACGCTCGAGGTGCGCCGCCAGGGAAAGCTGCTGCAGCTCAATCCCACCGCGCTGAAGATCCTGCAGTCGCTGATGGAGGCCTCGCCGGCGGTCGTCACCCGGCAGGAGCTCGAAACCCGCGTCTGGGGCGAGGAACTGCCGGATTCGGATTCGCTCAGGGTCCACATCCACGGTCTGCGCGCGGTGGTCGACAAGCCGTTCGACACGCCTTTCATCCAGACCCGCCACGGCATCGGATACCGGATCGCCCCCCCGGATGCCTGAGCCCGCGGCATCGCCGGACGCTCCGCACCGGAGCTACCGGCGGCGGCTGCGCAGCCGCATCATCCTGTCGTTCTTCCTGCTCGGCACCGGGCTGACCGGGCTGTTCGCCTACCTCACCGACCTCACCCGCCAGCGCGTCGAGAACGACCTGGTCGAAGATGTGATGAACAGCAACATCAACGAGTACGCGCGCCGCTACTTCCTGAATCCGGATACCAACCCAGATCTGCCTATCGAGCAGATGCGCGCGCGCGTCGTGAGGCCCGACCGGTTCGCGGCGCTTAAGACCGAGGAGCCCGACTGGTACGAACTGCCGGACGGCATCCACAACGTCAGCGGCCAGGACGAAGACGGTACCCGGTTTTCCTACAAGCTGGCGGTGCGCAAGACGCCCAATGAATGGTTCTTCCTCGCGTACGACATGACCCAGGTCACGCGCGGCGAGGTGCAGTTCAACCGCGCGCTCTACCTGTCGGTGCTGGTGTTCAGTGCGATCTCGCTGATCGTCGGCTGGTGGGCGGCGTCGCGGGTGATGAGCCCGGTCACCGACCTTGCCGCGCGTCTGCGCGCCTACCGCGGCCGCAGCGATCCCCAGCCGCTGGCACCGCACTATGCCGATGACGAGGTCGGGCAACTGGCCCAGGCGCTGGACGATTATTCGGCACGCCTGACCGAGGTCGTGCAGCGCGACCGCGAGTTCAATGCCGACGTCAGCCATGAGCTGCGCACGCCGCTGGCGGTGATCCGCGGCGCCACCGAGCTGCTGCTGAGCCGGCCGGACCTGGACTCGAAGATGCAGCAGCGGCTACTGCGAATCCAGCGCGCGGAACAGCAGTGCAGCGATCTGATCGGATCGCTGCTGTTGCTGTCGCGCAACGAGCGCGGCCAAGGCACCACGCTGGTGGCGCGCGTGGCCGAGCAGCTGCTGGACGCGCATCGTGCGCAGCTGGGCAGCAAGCCGATCATGCTGCGCATGGAGGGCGGGAGCGGCCTCACGGTCGATGCGCCGGAAGCGGCGATGTCGGTCGCCCTCGGCAATCTGATCGGCAACGCGGTCAAGTACACGCTCGAAGGCGAGGTGCGGGTGAGGCTGTTGCCCGATGCCGTGGAAGTGGTCGACTCGGGCCCAGGCTTGAGCGAGGAAGACGCAGCCCGCCTGTTCGAACGCGGCTACCGCGGCACCCATGCCGGCCACTCGCAGGGCGGTGGCATCGGCCTGTCGATCGTCAGCCGCCTGTGCGATCTCTACGGCTGGCAGGTCGCGGTGCGGCCCGGGGAGCAGCATGGCGTAGTGGCAATGCTGAAGTTCTTCCCTCATCAGGAAATCCCGTAGCGCTGACCTGCCGCGTGGTTCCGGCCAGCATCGCTGTTGCGCCAGGTTCGACCAACGCGCGGTTTGCCGCATCGCAAGGCCCATCGTCCGAGATGCGCGGGGCCGCGCCCGCAGCCGGCCTGCCTCGGACGTACTCCAGCCATCCGTACCTGTCCTCGGTGCCGCCGTCGAACAGGCCGAAGAACAACTGCTGGATCTTTGCGCGTCACCGGCCCGCTGTTGCACAAGGCAACGCGGCATGCGCCGATGCCCGCGGTTGCGGATCGCCCTACAGCGTGATCCAGAAGCAGTTGTAGCTGCGGCGCAGGCCGAACACCGTCTGCGACGGCGTGCTTCCGTTGGCCAACGTCTGCTCCAGGCGCAGGCCCACCGGCCGCTGCCGCACATGGGTCTGCGGGTAGTAACCATCCTGGTTGCCGTCTACGACCGTTCCCTGCTCGTCGAGGACTGGCGGTGGCGGCGGGCGTACCGGCACGATGTCGACCAGCGGCCGGCTGACCACCGCCTCGAGCTGGTCGAGGATGCGGCTGGCGCCGGCGTCGGAGACGCCGTTCCACTGGTACACGCTGGCGAGGCGGTTCACGTCGCGTGCGTTCACCGCCCCGGCGATCTGCTGCACCAGGTGGCTCAGCGTGCGCGAACAGGCGTCGCGGTGCAGGCGAGGGCCGCCGATGCCGCCAGACGGCACGGCGGCAGGAAGTCGATCGGTCGCACCGATGTCTTCGCAGCGCTTGTCGGTGTACACCGTCGTGCCTTGCGCCGTCGCGCAGCGCCGTATCTTCTGCGCGTGTGCCGGCGGTGCGGGACACGCCAGCGCGAGCGCGGCTACAACGATGAGCGGGGCTTGAAATCGCATCGCGGCAGACTAACCGCAGCGGCGCGGACCTGGGAAGCGGATTTGCGCGGCGGCGATGTGTTCCTTGCCGAAATGCGAAGTGGCCAGAAACGCACGGAATCGCAGCGGAGCAGCGTAGCGCGCACGTCCAGGATCTCGCGCAGGCGGCGCCACCGCATCCAGTTGCGAAAGCCCCACGCATGGCACGAATCGCCGCCCGACCCGCTGAGGGCCGGCCGTATCGGTTGCGTTTAAGAACGTACTCCGTAGCAGGCATGCTGCCGGTGGCTTCGGACGCTGCGTCGGCGATACCGCCTGCGCCCAAGTTCAGCCGAGCCGCGAGATCACGTTGATCGTGGGCCGGGACAGGTTGAGCGTGTAGAAGTGGAGGCTTGGCGCGCCGCCGTCGATGAGCCGCCGGCACAGCGCCGCCACCACGTCGGCGCCGAATTCGCGAATGCCCTCGGAATCGTCGCCCAGCGCCTGCATGCGCTTGCCGATCCAACGCGGGATTTCCGCCCCGCAGGCCTCGGAGAACCGCCGCAGCTGGCTGAAGTTAGAGATCGGCATTATGCCCGGCACGATCGGGATTTCCACGCCGAGCCTGCGCACGGCGTCGAGGAAATGGAAATACGCGTCGGCGTTGTAGAAATACTGGGTGATCGCGCCGTCGGCGCCGGCGTCGACCTTGGCCTTGAAATGCCTCAGGTCGGCCAATGCGTCGCTGGACTGGGGATGGGTCTCGGGGTAGCAGCCGACTTCGATATGGAACGCGTCGCCGTGCTCGGCGCGGATGAACGCGATCAGCTCCGAGGCATAGCGCAGATCGCCGGGATAGCCCATGCCCGAGGGCAGGTCGCCGCGCAGGGCCACGATGCGTTTGCAGCCCAGCGCACGGTACTGGCGCAGCAGCCCGGCGATTTCCGCCCGCGTGCCGCCCACGCAGGAAAGATGCGGCGCGGCGTCGAATCCGTGCCGCTGGTGCAAATGGCGCACGGTTTCGGCGGTGTAGCTGAGGGTGGAACCGCCGGCGCCGAAGGTGCACGACACGTAGTCCGGCGCGTACGCCTTCAGCTTGCAGGCGGTGCGGTCGAGCTGTTGCCGCTGCTCGTCGGTCTTGGGCGGGTAGAACTCGAACGATAGGGGAACGCCGGCCATCTCGCTCTCTGTCGATGGGCGCAGAAGAAGGCGGGCGGCCGAAGCCGCCCGCCGGTCGTCGATCAGTAGCGGTAGTGCTCGGGCTTGTACGGCCCTTCCACGTCCACGCCCAGGTACGCGGCCTGGTCCTTGGTCAGCGTGGTCAGCTTCACCCCGATCTTCTCCAGGTGCAGGCGCGCCACTTCCTCGTCCAGCTTCTTGGGCAGGATGTAGACCTTCGGCTCGTAGCTGGCCTGGTGGGTCCACAGGTCGATCTGCGCCAGGGTCTGGTTGGAGAACGAGTTGGACATCACGAAGCTCGGATGGCCGGTGGCGCAGCCCAGGTTGACCAGGCGGCCTTCGGCCAGCAGGAAGATCGCGCGGCTGGGTGCTCCCTCAGAGCCGGGGAAGGTGTACTTGTCCACCTGCGGCTTGATGTTGAGCTTGTGCACGCCCGGGAAGTTGTTCAGCGCATCGACCTGGATCTCGTTGTCGAAATGGCCGATGTTGCAGACGATGGCCTGGTCCTTCATCCGGCTCAGGTGCTCGATGGTCAGCACGTCCTTGTTGCCGGTGGTGGTGACGTAGATGTCGCCGCGGCCCAGGGTGCTCTCGACGGTGTTGACCTCGAAGCCTTCCATCGAGGCCTGCAGGGCGTTGATCGGGTCGATCTCGGTGACCACCACGCGCGCGCCGTAGGCGCGCAGGCTATGGGCCGAGCCCTTGCCGACGTCGCCGTAGCCGCAGACCACCGCGACCTTGCCGGCCAGCATCACGTCCATCGCGCGCTTGAGGCCGTCGGCCAGCGACTCGCGGCAGCCGTACAGGTTGTCGAACTTGGACTTGGTGACCGAGTCGTTGACGTTGATCGCGGGCACCAGCAGCGACTTGTTCTCGACCATCTGGTACAGGCGGTGCACGCCGGTGGTGGTCTCCTCTGAGACGCCCTTCCAGTCCTTGACCACGGTGTGCCAGAAGCCGGGGCGCTCGACCGCCACGCGCTTGAGCAGGTTCTTGATCACCTGCTCCTCGTGCGAGGAAGCGGGCTCGTCGACCCACTTGCTGCCGTTCTCGAGCTCATAGCCCTTGTGGATCAGCAGGGTGACGTCGCCGCCGTCGTCGACGACCAATTCCGGCCCGAGATACTGATTAGGAGCGTGGCCCGGGAAGGTCAGCGCGTCCAGCGTGCAGTCCCAGTATTCCTCCAGCGTCTCGCCCTTCCAGGCGAACACCGGGGTGCCGGTGGCGGCGATCGCGGCGGCGGCGTGGTCCTGGGTCGAGAAGATGTTGCACGAGGCCCAGCGCACGTCGGCGCCGATGTCCTTCAGCGTCTCGATCAGCACCGCGGTCTGGATGGTCATGTGCAGCGAGCCGGTGACGCGCACGCCCTTCAGCGGGGCCTGGGCGGCGTACTTCCTGCGGATCGACATCAGGCCCGGCATCTCGTGCTCGGCGATGTCGATTTCCTTGCGGCCGAACTCGGCCAGCGAGATGTCGGCGATCTTGTAGTCGTAAAAATCGGTGGGCTTGCGTACTGCGTTCATGGCGAACTTCTCCGGATTTTCGTGCGAGTGCATCGCGTCGATGGACCGGGCGCCGTTGCAGGATGATTCCGCCGAGCCTGGCCGGACGATGGACCGGCACTTTATAAGGTGCCGGCGGATGCGGGAAGAAGTCCCGCCCATGTCTCGGTCGCAGCGCCCCTCGGCGGAGGGGCGGCCATTGTATCGCTTGTTCGCGATGAAAAGATATTTGTCGCTGGACGGGTCGGCATGCGCCTATTCAGCCGTCCTGGTCCGCCTGCGGTCCCCTGCGGGACAGCTAGCGTCGACGGCCGTTGCGCACAGGGAGACAGCCGCCGGGCTCGGCGCCCGCCACGCCCGATTGAATATGCATGCATGGAAAATTCCCTCGCTCATGCCCGAACGGTACTTGCCGAGGTACGTCCGCCCTGCCGGCACTTTCCCGGAGGGCGAGGCCGCCAAGCGCGGTTCCTCATTGATCGGACTCGAGATCGCCGCCTTGCGCGGACGACACGCCGCTTCCGATAGGCTCACGGTCCGACTCACAGGACCCACGCCCGCGATGAACGATCCGCGCAGCCTCGAATTCGCCCCGCCCGACGTCCCGCTGCGCGAGGACGTGCGCAGGCTCGGCGCGCTGGTCGGGGAGATGCTGGCCGAGCAGGTGTCGCCGCGGTTTCTCGAGGAGGTGGAGCGGGTGCGCACCGCGGCCATCGCGCGGCGGCACAACGACCAGCCGCTGGAGTCGCTGGCGGGCCTCCTGGACGGGCTGGCGCCGACCGATGCCGAAGCCTTGGTCCGGGCTTTCGGCGCGTATTTCCAGGTCGTCAACATCGCCGAGCGCGTGCACCGCATCCGCCGCCGCCGCGAGTACCAGCGGGCCGGCGGCGCGGCGCAGCCGGAGGGGCTGCACGACGTGCTGCTGCGGCTCAAGGCGCAGGGCGTGTCGCTGCACGAGCTGGTCGCCTGGCTGCCGCGGATCGACGTGGAGCCGGTGTTCACCGCCCATCCCACCGAGGCGGTGCGGCGCGCGCTGCTGGAGAAGGAGCAGCTGATGGTGGCCAGCCTGGTCGCCGACCTCGACGGGCAGCGCACGCCGGGAGAGCGGGCGTCGGACCTGGCGCGCTTCCGCATGGCGCTGACCTCCGCCTGGCAGACGTCGGACTACTCGCCGGTGCGCCCGAGCGTGGACGACGAGCGCGAGCACGTCGGCTTCTATCTGACCGAGGTGCTGTACCGGGTGATCCCGGTGCTGTACGAAACCCTGGAGACCGCGTTCGTCGACACCTACGGGCAGGCCCCGGAGCTGCCGCGCATGCTGCGCTTCGGCACCTGGGTCGGCGGCGACATGGACGGCAATCCGAACGTCGACGCCGGCACCATCGCCGACACCCTGCGCGCGCAGCGCCGCGCG